>CALUPQ010000172.1 GCA_944322695.1 uncultured Mailhella sp.
GAGCCGCGTGTAGCGGGGGTGGAGGAGAGGGAGACGGGGGCTGCGCAGGCGGAGTTGAGGATTCCGGTACCGGTGCCGCCGAGGAGCAGGGCGGGGGCTGCGGTGAGCATGGAGTTTCCGAAGAGGAGCAGGGCCATGGAGAGGGATATTTGCAGGCTGCCGAGCAGGCCGATGGTACGGGCGTGGAGTCGGCTCATGGTCCACTGGGTTCCGATGGCTCCGAGGAACATTCCCACGGCGTAGAGGGAGAAGAGGAAGGCTGCGCGGTCGGGCGGCAGGTGGAGGGATTCGTCCACGAGCAGGGAAAGATGGGGATAGATGGCGCCGAAGATGACGAGGGCGGAGCCTATGCGCACAAAGAACAGGGAGAGCAGTCGGGGCGAGGTGAGCAGGCTGCGCAGGTGGCTGCCGTATTCTTTGATATTGACGCCTTTGGAGGGGGAGTCGGGAACGGCGATGGGCAGGCTCAGGGCGAGTCCGCCGAAGCCGAGAATGACGGAGAACAGGAAGCCGAGCCGCCAGGAGCCGAAGCTGAGCATCCAGGTCACGATGACGGGGGTGATGGCGATGCTGAAGTACTGCACGGCCGTGGCGCGGGTGACGAAGCGCATGCGTTTTTCACCGTCGAAGAGGTCGCTGATGAGGGTATTGCACATGGCTTCGAGCGGGGTGAGGGACAGGCCCTGCAGGGCGCGTCCCACGAGCAGCCAGCCGAAGTTCGGCGCGGCGTAGCAGATGAGCGAGCCTGCGCCGCAGAGGAAGAGGCCCGCAAGCAGCATGGGGCGTCGGCCGAGGCGGTCGCTCAGCACGCCGTACAGGGGAATGACGGCCACGCCGGGCAGGGCGAACACGGAAATCACGAGTCCCATTTCTATGGGGCTGAGCTGGAAGTCCTGCACGATGAAGGGCAGGCTGGGCACGGCCACGGGATTGCCGATGGCGCAGACAAAAGCCAGAAGATAGATGAGCACGATGAGGGAGCGGCGGCTTGAAATCTTCATCTGGTTGGGCTTCCTTTGCGGGGTGCTTCCCTGCGGAAATGGGCGGCGGCCGGGCTTTCGGGCCGTTTTCGGAAAGGCCGCGCACGGCATCGGCCGTGCCGGAGGGGCGGTCTGTCCAAACTTCCGGTAAAAGGGTGACGGGCTGCCGAATGGTTTCCCCGGCGGGGAGGCCGGCAGAGCGGCGCCGCGTCTTCCGGAGGGGCAGGCCGGAGTGCCTGCGCTTCCTTCGACCGGGAAACGTCTGCCCCGCCTTCAGGCGAGGGGCACGGCGGCAGTCCGGGCATGGAGGGGGCGGCCCTCCGGCGGCGCGTTTCGTCCCTCGGCGGCCATGAAAAAAAGCGCCTCTGCCGTTTTTTCGTGGCCTTCATGCCGAAGAGCGGTGCGCGAAGGCGGCGGAAGGGAAAGGGCGGCGCGTTTGAAAATCCGGCCCGACCGGCGGGCCGGGCGCGGAAGTTGCCTGCAAAAAGGCCCTTTCGGCGCCGCAGCATCCGAAAGGGCCGAGAATGCGTTACACGCGCTTGCGGCCTCCGCCCATGCGGTAGCGTTCCGTACTGGAGAGAACGGCCTTTCTCAGGCGCAGGGACTGAGGCGTGACTTCGAGCATTTCGTCCTCGCGCATGAAGTTGAGGCACTGCTCGAGGGACATGGGACGCACGGGCGTGAGAATGATGTTCTCGTCATGCCCGGAAGCGCGCAGGTTGGTCAGCTTCTTTTCCTTGGTGGCGTTCACGTCGATGTCGTTGTCGCGGCTGTGCTCGCCCACAATCATGCCTTCATAGACCGGGTCGCCGGGCACCACGAACAGGCGGCCGCGCGGCTCGAGGTTGTAGAGGGCGTAGGCCACGGCGTTGCCCGCGCGGTCGGCGATGAGGGAGCCGGTCATGCGGGTGAGGAAGTCGCCGCGGTAGGGCTCGTAGCCGGTGAAGTTGGAGTTCATGATGCCCGTGCCCTTGGTGTCGGTGAGGAATTCGTCGCGGTAGCCGATGAGGCCGCGCGCGGGCACGGAGAAGGTCAGACGGACGCGGCCGGTGCCATTGTTCACGCAGTTGGTCATGCGGGCCTTGCGGAAGTTCAGCTTTTCGGTCACCACGCCCATGTGGATTTCGTCGCAGTCGATGGAGACTTCTTCAATGGGCTCGTACTTTTCGCCGTCGACTTCCTTGAAGATGACTTCGGGGCGTCCCACGGTGAGCTCGAAGCCTTCGCGGCGCATGGTTTCCACGATGATGGCCATCTGGAACTCGCCGCGGCCCTTCACCAGGAAGGCGTCGCGGTCTTCGGTGTCCTCCACGCGGATGGACACGTTGCGCAGGGCCTCGCGGTCGAGACGCTCGCGGATTTTGCGCGCCTGCACAATCTTGCCTTCGCGGCCAGCAAGGGGCGAGGTGTTGATGCCGAAGCGCATGGACACGGTGGGGTCGTCCACCTTGATGCGGGGCAGCGGAGAGGGGTCGGCCGCGGTGCAGATGGTGTCGCCGATGGTCACGTCCTCAATGCCGGCCATGACCACGATGTCGCCGGGGAAGACTTCGTCCACGTCAATCATGTTCTTGCCCTGATACACCTGGAAGCGCGTGGCGCGCAGAGGCTTGGGCTTGCCGTCTTCGCCGATGCACACGAGCGCGTCCTTGGTGTGGGCGTGGCCGTTGCGGATGCGGCCCACGGCCAGACGGCCGAGATAGTCGGAATAGTCAAGGTCGGCCACCAGCATGTGGAAGGGCTCTTCCGGGTCGTAGGCCGGCGCGGGAATGTACTTCAAAATCGCGTCGAACAGCGGGGAAAGGTCCTTGCGCTCGTCGTTCAGGTTGTTCATGGCCACCGCGTCGCGGCCGATGGCGTACAGCACCGGGAACTCAAGCTGGTTCTCGTTGGCGTCGAGGTCGATGAAGAGGTCATAGACTTCGTTGAGCACTTCCTCGGGACGCGCGTCCTTTCGGTCAATCTTGTTGAGCACCACGATGACCGGAAGCTCAAGGCCGAGAGCCTTCTTCAGCACGAAACGCGTCTGGGGCAGAGGGCCTTCCGAGGCGTCCACCAGCAGAATCACGCCGTCCACCATGGAAAGCGCGCGCTCCACTTCGCCGCCGAAGTCGGCGTGACCGGGAGTGTCCAGAATGTTGATGCGCACGCCCTTCCAGCCGACGGCGCAGTTCTTGGCGGAAATGGTGATGCCGCGTTCGCGTTCCAGTTCCATGCTGTCCATGAGACGGTCGTCCACCACCTGGTCGGCGCGGAACATTCCGCTCTGCTTGAAAAGACCGTCCACCAGCGTCGTCTTGCCGTGGTCAACGTGCGCAATAATCGCAATGTTGCGAAGAGATTCGTTACGGGCGAGAGAACTCACGTTCGCTTTCCTTTGGGTAGCTTGTTCTTGGGAAAATCCCATCCGCGCATGGCCCGCGGGCGCATCGCCCGTCCGCGTGGCTGAGGCGGCAGGAACGCCTCCGCCTCATGGACAGCATGGAACTGGAACGCGAACGCGGCATCACCATTTCCGCGAAGAACTGCGCCGTCGGCTGGA
>CALUPQ010000173.1 GCA_944322695.1 uncultured Mailhella sp.
AGGTGTTGCTGCCGATGAAGCAGCCTTCGCCTATGACGGTGCGGAACTTGTTCTTTCCGTCGTAGTTGCAGGTGATGGTGCCCGCGCCGAAGTTCACGCCCGGGCCCACTTCGGCGTCGCCGAGATAGGTGAGGTGGTTGGCCTTGGAGCCCTTGCCGAGGTGCGTCTTCTTGAGCTCGACGAAGTTGCCCACGTGCGCGTCTTCGTCCACGAGGGCCTGCGGCCTGAGGCGCGCGTAGGGCCCGACGATGGCGCCGCGCAGCACTTTCGCCTCTTCGACGTGGCAGAACTCGCGAATTTCCACGCCGCCGTCGATGACGGCGTTTTTCACCACGCAGTGCGAGGCGAGGCGCGCGCCGCTTTTAATGATGCTTTTGCCGAGGATTTCGCAGGGACCGGTGATTTCCGCGCCCTTTTCCACGGTGGCGAAGGGGCTTACGCGCACGCTTGCCGGCGCGTGGAGAATGACGCCGGAGGCGAGCAGCTCTCCGCGGCGGCGTTCGGCGAGCAGTTCCTCGGCCACGGCCAGCTCCGCGGGCGTGTTCACGCCGAGAAGGGCGGTCTTGTCGCAGCCTGCGCCTTCGGCCTGAACGCCCCGCACGTCCATGCCTGCGGCAAGGCCGAGGGAGACGAGGTCGGTGATGTAGTATTCCCCTCCGCGGTTGTCGCAGGAGAGGGAGGGCAGAAGCGTGCGTACCGCGGGCAGGGAGAAGAGATAGATGCCCGTGTTCACTTCGTGCGCGTCCTCGATGGGGCCGTGGAGGGACGGGTCGAAGTCCCTGGCTTCCACGATGGCGCGCACCGCGCCGTCCTTGCGCACCACGCGGCCGTAGGCGGCGGCGTCCTCCAGCATGAGGCTCAGGAAGGCCACGTCCGCGCCTTCGGCCTTTTCCAGAAAATGGGTCAGCACGTCGGCGGTGAGAAGCGGGGCGTCGCCGTTCACCACGAGCACGTGCCCGTCTCCGTCGAGGAAGGGCATGGCCGTCATGAGGGCGTGGCCGGTGCCGAGCTGCCTTTCCTGCCGGATGCAGAGGGGCTCTCTGCCGAGGGATGCGGCCGCGCGCGCGGCTTCGGCCTCCACCATGGCGGCCTCGTTGCCCGTCAGGGTGAAGATGCGTCCCGTTCCGGGCAGGGATGCGAGGGTGGCCGTGACCAGCGAAAGCATGGTTTCGCCAAGCAGCGTCTGAAGGACCTTGGGCCTTGGGGAAGGCATGCGCGTGCCCTTGCCGGCGGCAAGGATGAGGGCGTCGGTATGATTCATGTCAGTCTCCACGGAGCAAGCGGGCCGCGGCGCAGAGCAGAAGGCCCACGGCCAGCAGAACGATGCCTCCCCCGCGAAGCCGCCCCTCGGAAAGCGAGAGCAGGGCGATGAGGGCCTCGCGCGTTTTCTTCGGTGCGACAAGCCAGGGCAGGGCTTCCAGAAAACAGGCCAGTCCCAGCGCGGCGAGAAAGAGGGAAAGATTGAAATTCATCGCGGCAGTATCCTAGGTATCGGCCGACTTGTAAAGGGCTTTTTGCCTCTCCCGCGCGCCCGGAGCCCTACTTTTTCGGCGCAGGGAGGCCGGAAATGTCCCTGCCGGGGGCTTCATTCTTCCGCGCCGCTTCTCTCCTTCTTCCTCCTCCGGGAAACGGGCTCCGCGCTCTTTCCCGGACTTTTTCATCCGCAGTCCCGCACTTTGCCCGCCGCGACCTCTTCCGCCGGGCGCAACGCTTCTTCGGGAATCCGTTCTTCCGGCACGCAACTTCCCGCAACGGCGAAGGCGGGAAAGGCCCGCCCCGTGCAGACGGGCCGCCTCTTCCCGTCACGAAGAACGAAAATGCTTGCGAAGAATGAAAAATGCGTTCAGAAAGAAGGGGAGATTTTCCTGCGAAGCCCTTTCGGGCAAAGGTTTGTGGTTATGATAACGTTCATGTCCGTGCTGAAGTACGAGCAGGTAAAGGTGAACGCCGCTCTGGAAAAGGAGCTGGCCGCCATGCCCGCCCCCCTGCGTGACATTGCCGCCCACGTGCTCATGGCGGGCGGCAAGCGCCTGCGTCCCCTCATGACGCTCTCCTCCGCCCGTCTGTTCGGCGCGGAAGGGGAAAAGCTTTACGAGCTGGCCGTCATTCCCGAAATGATTCACGTGGCCACGCTCCTGCATGACGACGTGCTCGACGGCGCGAAGACCCGCCGGGGCCGGGTGTCGGCCCATGTGCGCTTCGACGTGCCGCGCGCCATTCTCGCCGGGGACGCGCTGCTTGCCGCGGCGAGCCACAAGACGGCGTCCTTCGGCATTCCGGAGCTTCTCGCCTGCGTGTCGGAATCGGTGCTCATGACGGCCGCGGGCGAAGCGCACGAAATCGCGCTTCAGCATTCCCATTCCCACAGCTTCAAGGAATACGAGGACATCGTGGCCGGCAAGACGGGCTGGCTCATCCGCGGTTCCTGCCGCCTCGGCGCGCTGTATGCGGGCGCGACGCCCGAACAGGTGGAGGCCATTTCCGACTATGGCCTGAACCTCGGCATCGCCTTCCAGATGGTGGACGACGCGCTGGATTTTGCGGACGAAGCCGTGACGGGCAAGCCCACGGCGGGCGACCTCGTGGAAGGCAAGTTCACGCCTCCCATCATGAAATATCTGGAATTTCTTCCCCGCTGCGACAGGGAGAATTTTTGCGCCGGCTTCCGTGAAGGTTCGTTCACGGAAGAGGACAGGGCGCGCATCGCGTCGGACATCCGGCGTCTCGGGTTCGACGCCGAGGCCCGCGCCATGGCCGTCACCTACCTTGAAAAGGCGGAGCGCTGCCTTGACGCCCTGCCCCAGCGCTTCGAGCAGAAACTGTTCCGTGAGGCGCTGGAATTCGTGCGCGGCCGCAAAAGCTAGAAGGCGCCCGGCGCGCCGGCAACGCCCGCGCCGGGGCAGCAGAGGAGCAGAAGGTTATGGCATATTTTCGCGTGCTTTCCTCGCAGCTTGCGCTTCTTCAGGCACAGCTTTCGAAGGACGAGTCCTGGGCCATACTCATCACCGCCGACCCTGACGCTCTGGCCAGCGCCATGGCTCTTCAGCGCATCATCCGCTCCAAGGTGAAAAGCGTGACCATAGCCCGCACCAACGACATCACGCGGCCGGACAACCTGGCCATGATTCGCTATCTGAACATTCCCGTGGTGAAGTGGCGGCCCTCCATGCGCAAAAAGGTGCAGCGCTTCGCCCTCGTGGATTCGCAGGCCCATCACAACCCCGCCTTCGCCGGACTGGAATTCTCCATCGTCATCGACCATCATCCGAAACCGTCTGAGCCGTGCTCCGCGCCGTTTCAGGACATCCGTCCCGACTACGGCTCGGTGAGCACCATGATGACGGAATATCTCTATTCCGCGGGCATACGCCCGGCGCGCCTTCTGGCCACGGCCCTGCAGTACGGCATACGCACGGACGCGGGCACCTTCGGCCGCGGCTGCACGGACGTGGACTTGCGCGCCTATCATTACCTCAGCCGCTTCGGCGATGCGAATCTCATGAACCGCATCCTGCGCAGCGAATACCTGCCCGAATGGCTGCCCTATTTCTCGCGCGCCTTCGAAACCCTGCGTCCCTGCGGCCGGGGCAGCTACGTGTGGCTCGGCCGGGTGGAAAGTTCGGACATCCTCGTGGTGGTGGCGGACTTCTTCCTCAAGGTGCACGGCATGCGCTGGGTGGCCGTGTGCGGCGTGAGCTCGGGCCGCGTCATCGTGGTGTTCCGCGGCAGCTACGGCAAGATGGACCTCGGCGCCGTGGCCTCCTATGTGTTTGCGGGCACGGGCAGCGGCGGCGGCCACAAGACCATGGCCCGGGCCGAAGCCGCCCTGGTGGATTTGCCCGTGGAGGCCAAGAGCGGGCTTGAGCAGTACGTCTTCCAGCTGCTGTACGCGGCGGCGGAGAAGCGGCGCAGAAGCGTGTTCTCCGGTGGAACGAAGAAGGGTGGGCAGACGGACGAAAAGCCCGTGGTCGGAGACAGGGAAGCCGAAAGCGACGTTTCACTCGGTTCGGGAGAAGGGGCGAAGGCCGAAGCTCCGGCGCAGAAAGAAGAGGATTAGCCGGAAGGAGCTCCGGACGCGGCATGGCTGCGCGGACGCCATGTCCGCCGCTCTTCCGGAAGGCGCGCCGTTGCCGCCCGACGCCCGGCAAAAATGTTCCGGCGCAGGGGGCCGCGTGGGGGGCTCAACAGCGTTGCGCCACCTGTGCCGCGCATGGTCTTCCCCACGCACGTGCGGGGTGTTTTACCTTGGCGTTTTCT
>CALUPQ010000174.1 GCA_944322695.1 uncultured Mailhella sp.
CACCAGTTCGCCGATGCGGGGCACCAGAAGGTCCATGGCGGCCACGGTTTCGTTGTCGTCGTTCATGCGCATGTAGAAGGCCTTGATGTCCTTGGGATAGTCGTACACCGTCACCGGGGAGCGGAAGTATTCCTCGGCAAGGAAGCGCTCGTGCTCGGTCTGAAGGTCGGTGCCGAAGGACACGGGGTATTCGAACTTGCGGCCGCTCTCCTGCAGGAGCTTCACCGCGTCGCGGTAGGAAATGCGGGCGTACTTCTTTTCCGTCATGTCGCGCAGGCTTTCCAGAAGGCCGGGGGCCACGAACTTGTCGAACAGGGCGATGTCGTCGGCGCAGTGCTCCACGGTATGGCTCACCACGTGACGGATGAGCCCTTCGGCCAGCTCCATGTTGTCCCACAAATCGTTGAAGGCGGCTTCGGGTTCCACCATCCAGAACTCGGCGGCATGACGCGGGGTGTAGGAGTGTTCGGCGCGGAAGGTGGGGCCGAAGTTGTAGACCTTGCCCAGCGCGCAGGCCAGGGCTTCGGCCTCCAGCTGGCCGGACACCGTAAGGCTGGCCTGCTTGCCGAAGAAGTCGTTTTCGAACACGTTGCCGGATTCCGGCTTCGGGCCGCCGTCCACGGGCAGCGTGGTCACGCGGAACATTTCGCCCGCGCCCTCGCAGTCGGAACCGGTGAGGATGGGAGCATGAACGTAGTAGTAGCCGAGGCCGCGGAAGTAGTCGTGCACGGCAAGCGCCGCCTCGGAGCGGATGCGGAAAGCCGCGCCGTACTTGTTGGTGCGGGCGCGAAGATGCGCGATGGTGCGCAGAAATTCGTCGGAATGGCGCTTCTTCTGGAGAGGGAAGGTGGCCGGGTCGGCCAGGCCGAACACCTGCATGGTGCTCGCGTGCACTTCCCACTTCTGCCCCTTGCCCGGGGATTCCACCAGATTGCCGGTCACGCTCACCGCCGCGCCCGTGTTCACGCCTTCAAGGTTCTCCCATGCCTGCGTGCCTTCGTCGATGATGCACTGAAGGTTCTTCAGGCAGGAGCCGTCGTTGAGTTCAAGAAAGGCAAAGCCCTTGGAGTCGCGGCGGGTTCTCACCCAGCCGCATACGGTTATGCCGTCGCGAGGCGAGGCGGAGGCCAGAGCTTCGCTGATGCTGGTACGCTGCATAGAAAATCTCCCCGGAGAGGAATGTTTTTCGGAACGAGTGGCAGCATACGCCATCAGGGCACGCTCTGCAACCGGAGCGCCGTCCCCGCACATTCCCCGCCCGTGGAAAGGAGAAACAACGGAAGCGCCGCCCGACATCATGCGTTCCCGGCTTCTGCCGTGCGCCTGAAAAGGACCGGCCTCCCTCAAGGTCCTGAAATCTAGCCCTGCCGTGCAGCGCGCCTGCAGGATGCCCGCACCTCGGCCGCCCTGCGCTTGTACAAAGGAACGGCAACGGGGTGAGAACGGAGCGGCTCTGAGCGTATGCGGAGGAACGAGAGAAACTGTCTGCCGTGGGGCACGCCAAGAACTTCCTCCGAGCTTGCGCGGGTGAGCGGAAAACATGCCTTCCAGCCCTTCCTCGGAATGCCCCCCCCTTGCGCTTGCGCGGATGCGCGCCGCCCGCTATACTGCCCTTCCCGCCGAAACCGGCTCCGGCACGGCGGAACACAGGGGAAACCATGAGCGTTATCGGCAACATACTCTGGATTATTTTCGGCGGCTGGTTCACGGCCCTGCTCTGGCTGCTCGGCGGCGTGCTGGCCTGCATAAGCATCATCGGCCTGCCTTGGGGACGGGCCTGCTTCGTCATGGCGGGCTTTGCCTTCATGCCCTTCGGCTACGAATCCATCTCCCGCGAAGTGCTTTACGGCAAGGGCGACATCGGCACGGGCGTGCCCGGCATTCTTGGCAATACGCTGTGGTTCATCTTCGCCGGGCTGTGGATAGCTCTCGCTCACGTGGCGACGGCCGCGGCGCTCGGTCTCACCATCATCGGGCTTCCCTTTGCCTGGCAGCACATCAAGCTCGCCGAGCTCGCGCTCTTTCCCATAGGCAAGACCGTGGTTCCCTGCGAGCTCGCCGCCGAAGCAAGGCGCCGTCATGCCGCCGAACAGCTCGACAGGAAAAGAAGCGCATGAAATGGGCCACCCATCAGACCATGGCCCTCATGGCCGCCTTTTCCGCCGGTTTTCCCATCGTGGGCATGGCCGCGGCCTGGGCAGGCTCCGTGGTGCCCGACGTCATGGACCAGCGCGCCGCAAACCGCGCCTTCTTCCGACAGAAGAAGTTCAACCAGGTCCATAGAAGGTCCTCCCACTGGTTCGGCTGGTGGCTGGCCATCTGGGCGTGGTCCCTTACCGGACAGCTCGGCCCTCTGCCCGACGCCGTCGTGGGAGGCTTCGGCTTCGGGGCGCTTACCCACGTGCTGCTCGACATGTGCACCACTCACGGCGTGCCCCTGCTGCCCTTCGCCAAAAAACGCTTTTCCCTCAAGCTGTGCAGCACGGGAAGCCTCGGCGAATACGCCCTGCTTATCATGAGCATCGTGCTGTTCTGGATTATGAAGCGGCCCGAACTTGTGAACTTTCACGTAAGATTGTACTAGATAGTGTCTACACGAGTTAAGTTAACACCTTGAGCCATATCGCTATACAGCGGATTTGTACGGCAGCCTCAAACGATGAGAGCATCTTCGCGTATCTAGTAGCAATGCCGCGCCACCGTTTGA
>CALUPQ010000175.1 GCA_944322695.1 uncultured Mailhella sp.
GAAATCATGTTCGGCCGACTCAAGGATTGGCGCAGAATAGCCATGCGTTATGACCGTTGTGCCCACACGTTCTTTTCGGCTATTTGTCTCGCTGCCATTGTCATCTTTTATATTTAATGAGTCCTGAGCCTAGCCGGACGAAAAATCCGTAAATCAGAAAAAAATACTTCCCATGTAAGGACGGTGTAAGTTTCAGTTGGTTTACTGACCTCACATCGGAAAGGTAATCACCGAACAACGAAAACATATCGGAGGCCATTATGACCATGTATCCCGTTCTTCTGAACAATCGTCCCGCCCCTGTTTCTTCCCGCCGTATTTCCCGTCTGCCTGTGGTTCTTGCCGCTTCCTGCGCTCTGGCCTTCACGCTCGGCGTGACGGGCGCCCTTGCCAACAGTCAGACCGGGGGCTACACCAATATGGGCGGATATACCGGCCCCGGTCCCGCCGTCAGCACCGTGGAACAGGCCAAGGGCATGCGTGACGATACGCACCTCGTGCTTCGTGGCCGCATCGTTCAGCACCTGGGCGGCAAGCACTATCTCTTCAGAGACGATACCGGCACCATCGAAGTGGAAATCGAGAACAAGCGCTGGCAGGGCCAGACCGTGGGCCCGGACGACGTGGTGGAAATCTACGGCGAAGTGGACAAGGACTGGAACGAGCTTGCGATAGACGTGGACCGGATTATCAAGAAGTAGGTTTTTCTCCGGCGCTTCCCGGGAAGGGAGGCGTCGGAAAAAGAGGTGACGCATGCGTATTCTTCTGATTGAGGACGATGTCCTTATCGGCAACGGCCTTCGGATGGGGCTTCCCGCCATGGGGTTTGCGGTGGACTGGTTCCGCGAGGGACCTCTGGGAATGCAGGCCCTGTCCTCGGCCGAATACGATGCCGTCATTCTGGATTTGGGACTCCCCGGCATGGACGGACTGGACATTCTGCGCTCCTGGCGTGCTTCCGGTTCCGACGTGCCTGTTCTTGTTCTTACGGCAAGGGACGCCATCAGTCAGCGTGTGGAAGGCCTGAACCTCGGCGCGGACGACTACCTCGGCAAGCCCTTTGACCTTGAGGAGGTGGCCGCCCGTCTGCGCGCGCTCGTCAGGCGCAGGCACGGCGTTTCTTCGCCCGAGATTTCTCACGGAGCCGTCAGCTTCGACCCGCTGTCGAGAACGGTGTCGCTCAACGGACAGCCCGTGGCGCTGGGGCAGAAGGAAGTCATGCTGGTGGAACTTCTGCTGCTCAACAGGCAGAGCGTCCTTTCCCGCAGCGCCATAGAGGAAAAGCTGTATCCCTGGGGCGAGGAGGTGAGCAGCAACTCCGTGGAAGTGCTGGTGCATCGCATACGCCGCAAACTGGGGACGGGATTCATAAAGACCGTTCACTCCGTGGGCTATACTCTGGGCGAGGCGTAGGATTCCGCCGTATTTTTTAAGTCGGCGGGCGGCGTGACGGGTAAGTCCCGACGTTTTGGAGCGGCCTGCGGAGAACATACTTTTTCAGCGCCTGATGCTGGGCGCAGGTCATGGAGGAGAATCCATGAACGGACGTGTACCCGGCAAAGTGCGGAACATGGCCGGCAGGGCTGCAGCGGTGCTTCGCCGTGCGGGAATGCTGCTTTGCGGCGTCATGCCCGTGTTTTTTGCCCGAGTCGGGGATGGTGTCGCTGCGCTGTGGCGGCGCATTCTTGCTCTTCCTGCCAGCAAGAAAAGTCTGCGCCTCAGGCTCAGCGTGTTTTTCTCCCTGTTCATGCTTGCGGCATGGCTGGCTGCGGCCTTTTTCACCTGGCAGATATGCCGGGGGTACATCGACGAATTTTTCGACTCCCAGCAGATGGTGGTGGCCAAGACTCTTTCCGTGGCCGATATTGCCGCAGAGCCGGGGAATATGCCCAAGCTCAAGGATATGCTGCCGAAGGTGGACAAGCATGCCGTGGGAAGGCTGGAAGACGAGGCCATCGGCTTTGCCGTGTTTTCTTCCGACGGAAAAAGGCTGATGACGGACGGCAAGAAAGGGCGTCGCTTTGTGTTTGAAGGCTCCAGACGGGGCTTTGTCAACGCTCCGTTGCATGACGATGATGACGTCTGGCGCATTCTGTGGCTGCCTTCCGCCGACGGCAGGAAGGTCATCGCCGTAGGACAGGAACTGGATTACCGCAGGGACATGGCTCTGGAAATGCTGGCAGGGCAGATTCTGCCCTGGCTCGTTCTGCTGCCGGTGCTTCTGGCCGGCCTGTTCATACTTCTTACCCGGGAGCTCGCCCCCCTTCGGGCCATGGCCTCGGAGCTTCGGGCCCGAAGACCGGAAGACTCGTCCCCGCTGGATACCATGCGGCTGCCCCTGGAAGTTCTGCCCATGGCCGATGCTCTGAACGGCTTTTTTGCCCGTACGAAGGCCATGCTGACCAGAGAGCGTTCCTTTCTTTCCGATGCCGCGCATGAGCTGCGCACTCCTCTGGCCGGTCTGCGCATACAGGCGCAGGTGGCCGCGCAGCCGGGCATGGATGAAGAGACGCGCCGGGAGGCGCTCTCCTTCCTCAGGCAGGGCATAGACCGCTGTTCCCGGCTCATGGAGCAGCTCCTTGCCCTTTCGAGGCTCGAGGCCTCTGCGGTTCCGTTCCGTCCGGAATCGTCCTCCGGGGAAACGGTCAACTGGGCGTCCCTGCTTGAGGAATATCTTCCTTCCTACCGGGCCAGACTGGAGGCGAACGGTATCCGGCTGGAATCGCAGCTTGCCACGCTGAATGCCGCGGTGCCGGGCAACAGCGGCCTGCTTTCCATGCTTCTGCGCAACATATTGGAAAATGCCGCCGCCTATACGCCGGAAGGAGGATTGATACGGGTGAGTCTGGAGCGCGGTAGCCTTGCGGTTCAGAACGACTGTCGTCCGTTGCCGGAAGAATATGTGGCAAGACTGGGAGAGCGTTTCTTCCGTCCTCCGGGACAGGACAAGGCCGGAAGCGGCCTTGGCATCTCCATCGTCATGAGAATAGCTGCGCTGCACGGGTTCCGGCTGGATATCCGTACGGAAAAGAACGCTCCGGGTTTTTCTTCCTCTTCCTTTCTTGTGCGGCTGAACTGGACTGAACGTTAGGCGTGCCATAACGACTTTCCGGAACGCAGTTTGAGAAAGAGCCCGGGAAAAGGGGAAATTGTCATCAGCCAAAAGGCCGTCCAAGGACGGCCTTTTTTATGCGTCAGGCATGGCAGCCTTTGACTGAGGCGTTTTTTGGGGCGGCCGTTGGGGGGAAGGTTGCGCCAAGACTGACCGCGTCCGCTATTTTAGAAAGAGAACGCATGAGACTTTATGTATGAGGCTTCAGGTTCGCGGGCGTGTATGGATGGAGCGCCGATGGGGGAGAGAAAAACATAGAGCCCGAAGGGAACGCTCGGCAAAGTGGGCGTTCCACATACGCTGGAGCAGGATAGGGGAAATGTTCCCTGATAATGGAGGGGGATTGAATCAAAAAGAAAAACAGGTCTTGCGATGTGCGGAATATATACGTGGGGAAGAGCGTTTCGTTGCTTCAGAGTGATGGGAAAGATGCGGAGGGGCGTTCGCAGGGCAGATGGTCTTGCAGAATATCAGACGGCCGATTTGAAGGATGACGTTTCAAATCGGCCGTTTTCAGAATATGTCCGGGCAGTTTTCCCTGCAACACTTCCCGGCAGGGAGCATAGAATTTTTATCAGGAGATGGGAGCCAGTCGGAAACCTACTCTTGGGACGGTTTGCAGAATGGGCTTGTTCTGCTTTTCCAGCTGGCTGCGGAGAATATGGATGTAGGTCCGCAAGGCGTCGCTGTTGGGAGGAGTATCTCCATAAAGTTCGCTTTGCAGTTCGCTTCTGCTGACGACGTTGGGAGCGGATTTCATCAGACGGGCCAGAAGAGCGAAGGCCATGGGGGGAAGGTGCAGATGTTTGCCGTCGCAGGTGATGGTATGGGCCTGCGCGTCCAGCTCTATTCCCTCCCAGCTCAGCTTTGCCGTTGTAAGATGTGCTGTGGCAAGGCGTATGGCGGCAAGAGTTCTGGCTTCGAGTTCCAGAAGGTGTATCGGGCTGGTGATGATGTCGTCCGCTCCGCTGTTGAGGTACCGTGGAAGATTTTCCAGAGAGTTTTCCGGCACCAGCAGAATGATGGGACTGATGACGCGCTCCATGCGAAGACAGGTATAGAGGGGAATGCCGTTCTGGTCGGTAAGCATCGCGTCAAGAATGAGGGCACTGTAGAGGGAATTTTTCAGGCAGTTGCGCACCTCATCGCTGTCGGCGGCACAGTCAAGCTGGTAGCCCATAGGCTCCAGATACGAGAATATGCTGTTCATGGTCTGCGTATTCGGGGTTCCGATAAGCAGATGGAGGTCGGGAACGGAAATTTGTTTTTTCAAACTGTGCAGCATAAGACAACTCTTGCGTTAGTTTTTTTGTTTTCCTTATGGGAAAATACAAAGCTGCTGAGTTCAAGTGTAGGAAACATACAAAAAAATAGCCAGATAAAATTATATACTATGCAGAAGTTATGTTGATAAACTATGTTATGGTCAGGTGTTCGTCAAGTTCCGTTCTTTTTTACGAAATAAAATGATGTATTATATTAGTATTTATCCATTCTTATAAAGTAATAAAGAAGCTTTTCTTAGAGAAGGGAATATTTTCAGCTGACTCCGATACCATCGTCCGGGCAAGAGGTGAAAGTAAAAACTCCTGCAACTCGGATGTCTGAAAACATACCTCGAGCTCAACGTTGAGGCCGGTCTCCATGCCGTACCGAAGGGGAAAAGGCATACTGGTGGACCGGCGCTTTTCGCCCTGTCCTCGTACCGGACGTGACAGAAGTGTTTGAAAAGGCATATCCACGCAGGGACGATACGCCGGGATTGTTTATTTGCCGGAGAAATGTTTCCGGCATGGCTCTAAACGAAGCGGGAGAGGATATGTATCCTCTCCCGCAAGAACCCGATCAAGTTCCGTGCGGTCGAAGCCCGCAGCGAATTAGAACTTGTAGGCGAAGCTGAGCATGGCGCTCTAGCCGTTTTCGTCCCAGTTCTTCTTGCCCTTAGCCCAAACGGCATGGTCGTCCTTGTCGTAGTCGGCAATGACATAGGCCAGTTCGAGGTTGGCGGTGAGGTTCTTGTAGATGTTGTAGGTGCTGGCGAAGTCGAATTCCACAGCGGTGTCGGACGTGGTCATGTAGGCAACGGGGCTCAGGGAAGCATCAACGCCGTCGTGGTTGGTGCCCTTGAACATGGTCACGGTGAACTTGTGGCTCAGGTCCTCAAGGAAGGACACATCTTCGATACCGACCTGAACGCCCCAGGTGCCGCAGATGTTGTGCTGAGCGGCGAGGCCGTCATACAGGTTGACCTGACCGTTGTAGAGACCGTAGGTGGGGTGGAAACGACCGGCCTGGGTGGGAATCCAGTTCTGACGGGCATACTGAACGTCGCGGTCGTCGCCGGAGCCGTACCAGGCGAGGAGAATGGGAGTACCGTAGGCGGTCTTGTAGGAAGCCTTGGTCTGGATGTACCAGCCGGCGCGGTCGTTCCAGTTGTTAAGATTCGCACCCTTATCATCAGTGCCGAGACCGTTATAGTTCACGGTACCGTAGGCGCCGGACAGCTTCAGCACGAAGGGGTCGAAGTAGGTCATGGTGGCGGTCACACCAGCCCAGAAGGCGTTGCCGTCGCCACGATAGGCACCGTCGGTGGAGCCGGCGAGGCCGTTGGTGTACTCTTTTTCGACACCGTCCCAAGGAGTCTGGTCGATGGAGGCGTACATCACATAGGGGGTCACGGAGAAGCCGTCGAACTTCATGGCCGTGGACAGAGCGAAGAAGTCGGACTTCTTGGACTCGTCGGTGTCATAGTAGTTGTTGTCATCATGATTGTAATAGCTGCCGCGCATCCAGAAGGCGTTGAGGCTCATCCAGTCGGTCACAGGAGCGGTCAGAGAGATACCGTCACGGCTGGACCAGGGATGGAAGATGGCGTTCTTGCCGGAAGCGTCAACAGGCAGACCGATGAGCTGCTTACCCATACGAACCTTGACGTCCGTGTTGGGGATAATCCAGTCGATGTAGGCCTGACGAACGGCGATGTCGGAGTTACGGCCGGTGGTGTCGGTACCCCAGTCGTAGCCGTTGTTGGCATCCTGAGCGATGCCGGCCTGCAGCTGCATGTAGCCGGAGAGGTTTTCATTGGCGGTGAAGGTCATGCCGAGACGCAGACGCTGACCGGCAACGTCGAAGTTGGAGCCGGTGGCCATGCGTTCGCCGAGACCGAAGGAGAACATGTATTCGCCGTCCATCTTGACGTCAACAGCAGAAGCAGGGGCAGACGCGGCAAACACCATGCCGGCAGCCAGCAGAAGCGTAGTAAGCTTTTTCATGGTAGTCATTCCTTTGAAAAAATTGGTTGATTGACACCGTATGGAAAATCCCTCTTTTTCCACGAAATGACCTTGCAACAATGTTTGATAAAAAAATGATAAAAAAATTATAATAATTTTGTAAAAAATAATCATAATAGGTTACTTTTATTATGATAAAAAAAATTTTACATACTCCGAAAAACAAAATTTTTCCGACTTTCCCATACACAAAGCGGCTTTAAAATCGGCTGCACCGGTAAAAGAAAGAAAAATAAATATATAAATAACAGATAGTTAAATAATTACTTTTTCATAATTCAGGCATGACGTCTTGCGGTATGCACCTGCGGGGAGGCCCGTAAGAGGGAAGAGATATGCGGAATGGACGAACATGGGACCGAAGTGTGCATATATTGGTAATTAATATAATGAGATAATTATGATTTCATGTTCAATGGCAGAATATGACTTTTGTCTGGACGAATGTTCAGCCGGAAGATGCGGCTGTGGACAAAAATTTTAACGCTCGAAGGGGCACTTTATACAAGTATTCAAGACAACTTTTGTTCTTTGCATGTCGGAACAAGAGAGTTTTCCGAGATGGTCAGGGAGTCCGGGAGAGGCTGAAGATGGGCCTACAGGAGAGCTCTGCGCGTCAGTCCTGCTGCCGGAAAATGGGGGGGGATGTCACCGAAGGAGAAAGCAAAAGTCCGCCATCCGTTTTAGGAAGGCGGCAGAAAAAGTCGGACGGGACGGCGGGGCAAGCGGAACGGGGAAGAGCATCGCATGCCGTTGGAAGGCCGGCATACGGGTAACACGCTTATAGAGGAGGGAGTGGTCTGAGACGGATATCTTACGGTCGATAGACGTTTTTAAGCCATGCGTACATGCCGCCCTGAGAACGTTCCCGGGGCGGCATATACGCATCAGCCGGACCTGCTGCGGGGAAAGGATGCGTCAGCGCCCGCTGCAGGCACGGACGAAGTTTGTTGCCCAGTGCGGGACCGCCGGGGCGAAAAGGTGCGTCCAGCAGGCAAACGTTCGGCGGGCGAGCAGCCCGTCATAATGAACGCCGTTCTTTTCGTACATGCCTTGTCCCGGAGCCAGAGTAAGGCAGCAGGGCGGCAGCGTTTCTTGCGGCCATTCACAGCGTGAGTAGTGGAACTCATGTCCGCGCCAGACGCTTCCCAGAGGATGGAAGGGATTTTCCGCCACTACGCTGGCGGTCACGTATCCGAGGCCCTGAGGGCGGCGGAAGAAGCGCGGTCTCGGCGGCAACAGACCGGCCATGGGGCGCGGCCCGTCGTCAAGAAGCAGGGCGTCGCACAGAACCATGAAGCCTCCGCACTCGGCATAGATGGGGTGCCCTGCCATGGACAGGCTCCGAATGTCTGCAAGGCGCGGGGAGGATGCGATTTCATCGGCAAACAGTTCCGGGTATCCCCCACCGAGGTACAGACCGTCAATATGGGGCCATGGGTCGGCGTCGAACAGGCTCAGACGTACCAGTTCCGCTCCGGCTTCGCGCAGGGCTTCCAGGTTTTCCTCGTAATAAAACCACAGCGCCTTGTCCTGCACATAGCCGATGCGCACGGTTTCCGTCCGGGCAGGGGCGCTTTCGGACGTCTCGTCGGGCAGGGAGGGAGCCGTTCGGGCAAGCGACAGAAAAGCCGCCGCATCGGTGTGTTCGTTCAAAAGGTCGGCAAGTCGGTCGAGCACGGCATGGGCTTCGCTGTCTTCCGAGTTCAGCGAAAGCCCCATGTGTCGTTCCGGAAGAGGATTTTCCCTGAGGCGCGGCAGTATGCCCATGACGGGAATGTCGGTATAGGTTTCAATGGCCTGCCGGAGCATGGCTCCGTGCCGTTCACCGGCCACGTTGTTCAGAATGACTCCGGCAAGATGCAGATGGGGGTCGAAGGAAGCAATGCCGGAAACGATGGCCGCGGCCGTACGCGTCATTTTGGCGCAGTTCATGGTGAGTACTACGGGAGCCTGCAGAAGACGGGCCACATGGGCAGTGGAGCAGGAGCCTTCTAGGTCCCGACCGTCAAAGAGTCCGCGGTTGCCTTCTATGACGGCGATGTCGGAAGGGCGGCGCAGGCACAGGCGGGAGAAATGCCGCAGAAGGGAGGCATCGTCCAGAAAATATGGGTCCAGACAGGCTGCCGGTCTTCGGGCCGCCAGGGCCAGCCATGCGTAGTCGATGTAGTCCGGTCCCTTTTTGCACGGCTGTACGGTCAGACCTTGTCTGGCAAACAGTCGGGAGAGTCCAAGAGAAACCAGCGTCTTGCCGCTGCCGCCGGAAAGTCCGGAAATGACGAGTCGTGCCTGTTCCATAACAATTGGGAGAAAGCTTGTCGGCAAAGGTGCCGGTCCACGCGGAAATGTGTTGCAGGAGCGGCTGATATATTTCGTCTCCTGCCGGAAAGCTGCCGAAGGCGAGAAGGGCAGGGCTCTGTGCCTGAAAGGAGCGTACTTCGTCGGGACGGTTGCCGAGGAAGAACGGTGGAGCGCCTATTCCCGTGCTGCCTGCCTTCAGTTCCCGTCTTGTGGGGAGAGGCCTCTTCGCCGTTGAAGAAAGGCCTCGTGCTCCGTTTTGTTCCCCGTCTGTTTTCAGGGCAGGCATGGCCGGAGCGCAGGCGTTTCGGAAGCGTTGCTGCAGGCAGTCCACCTTGTCCGCTCCATGCCTTTTCATCAAAGCGGAGCCTTTCTGTCGATACCGGAAACCGAGGTACACGCATCAACCAAAAAGGGGAAGACCCCGAGAGGTCTTCCCCTTAATGTCAGTGCGCGGCAGTATTACCGGTAGGCGCTACTGCTGCGGTCGGAGGCGATATTATTCGCCTTCTTCCGTGGCGCCCTGCTTGCCGGCACCCTTGAGGCCGTACATGGTGGTGGAACCGGAGGACCAGTAAGCCACCTTTTCGTCGTCCACCAGAGCGGTGAGGACGTTCTTGACCTTGCGGGGGCTGGCGCCGGGGAACAGTTCGAGGAACTGGTTGAAGTAGAACTTGGTCTTGGCGCCGGGCTTGCTGGTCTTGT
>CALUPQ010000176.1 GCA_944322695.1 uncultured Mailhella sp.
GTTCTTCTTCCGTGGCGAGCACGGGACGGATGGCGGCATGGGGGCAGGCCATGGAGCAGCGGGTGCACTGGATGCACTTGGTGGAATCCCATTCGGGAACGGCAACGGCTACGCCGCGCTTTTCACAGGCAGTGGTGCCGAGGGGCACGATGCCGGTGGGGTCGAAGGCGGACACGGGCAGGGTGTCGCCCTTCTGAGCCAGGATGGGACGAACCACATTGGCGATGTAGGGGTCGGTGTCGTTGTAGATGGAAGGAGTATCGACGGCGTCGGCCCAGGATTCGGGGTACTTGATTTCGGTCAGAGCCTCAAGAGCCTTGTCTACGGCGGCGATGTTCATGTTGACGACCTTGTCGCCCTTCTTGCCGTAGGTCTTCTTGATGGCGGCCTTGATGTAGTTGATGGCGTCATCAATGGGGAGCACGTTGGCGAGCTTGAAGAAGGCGGTTTGGGTAACCATGTTGATGCGGTTGCCGAGGCCCACTTCGCCGGCCACCTTGACGGCGTCCACGTTGTAGAACTTGAGGTGCTTTTTGGCGATGGTGCGCTTCATCTGGCCGGGAAGTTCACGTTCCATGTCTTCCACGGTGGTCCAGCTGGAGTTCAGCAGGAAGGTGCCGCCGTCCTTGATGCCTTCGAGCACGTCATACATGTGCACGTAGGAATCCTTGTGGCAGGCGATGAAGTCGGCGCGGTTCACAAGGTAGGAGGACTTGAGGTAGGACTTGCCGAAACGCAGGTGAGACACGGTGAAGCCGCCGGACTTCTTGGAGTCGTAGGCGAAGTAGCCCTGGGCGTACATGTCGGTGTTGTCGCCGATAATCTTGATGGCGTCCTTGTTGGCGCCGACGGTGCCGTCGGAGCCGAGGCCGAAGAACTTGCACTGCACGGTGCCGGCGGGCACGGTGTCGATGTCGGCGCCGACTTCGAGGGACAGGTTGGTCACGTCGTCTTCAATGCCCACGGTGAAGTGGTTCTTGGGAGAGGCAACCAGCATATTGTCGAACACGGCCTTGGCCATGGCAGGCGTGAATTCCTTGGAGCCGAGACCATAGCGGCCGGCGAGAATCTTGGGGAAGACGCGAATCTGGTCGCCGTGTTCCACAAAGGCGGTGCAGACGTCTTCATACAGGGGTTCGCCGAGAGCGCCGGGTTCCTTGGTGCGGTCGAGCACGGTCACGGTCTGCACGGTGGCGGGCAGCACGTTCAGCATGTGCTGGGCGCTGAAGGGACGATACAGACGAACCTTGACGATACCGACGCGTTCGCCCTGAGCGTTCAGGTAGTCCACCACTTCTTCCATTACGTCGCAGGAAGAACCCATGGCGATGACCACGCGGTCGGCTTCCGGGTCTCCGTAGTAGTCGAAGGGCTTGTAGTTGCGGCCGGTGATGGAGGCCACGCGCTTCATGGCTTCAACCACGATGGCCGGCACTTCGTTGTAGTAGGGGTTGCAGGCTTCGCGGTTCTGGAAGTAGATGTCGGGGTTCTGGGCGGTGCCGCGCTGATGCGGATGTTCGGGATTCATGGCGTTGTCGCGGAATTCCTGAACCTTGTCCCAGTTCACGACCTTGCGGATGTCTTCGTAGTCGATGACTTCAATCTTGCGGATTTCGTGAGAGGTACGGAAGCCGTCGAAGAAGTGGCAGAAGGGCACGCTGGAATCGATGGCGGCGAGGTGAGCCACCAGGGCGAGGTCCATGGATTCCTGCGGGTTGTTGGAGCAGAGGAAGGCGAAGCCGGTCTGACGGGCGGCCATGACGTCCTGATGGTCACCGAAGATGGACAGGGCGTGGGAAGCCAGGGCGCGGGCGGAAACATGGAAAACGCCGGGGAGAAGTTCGCCGGCGATTTTGTACATGTTGGGAATCATGAGCAAGAGGCCCTGGGAGGCCGTGAAGGTGGTGGTCAGCGCACCGGAAACCAGAGAGCCGTGCACGGCACCGGCGTCGCCGGCTTCGGACTGCATTTCACTGATGGCCACAGTCTGGCCCATCAGGTTCTTCTGCCCCTTGGCAGACCATTCGTCGGCCAGTTCACCCATCACGGACGAGGGCGTAATGGGGTAGATGGCGGCAACGTCGCTCAGGGCGTAGGCAACGTGCGCGGCGGCGGTATTGCCGTCCATAGTCTTCATGTGTTTAGCCATAAAGTCCTCCTAGAATGCCCGCCATGCGGCGGAAAAATGCCCGCGTGGAATGCGGAAGCGATACGCCAGTGTCGGGCGGCCGCAACAGGTTCGGGCAGCGAAGGTCTCGCACCCTGAGGCCGCATGGGTGAAAGTTAATACTGTTTGAGTAAACAATCAACCTTTTTCCCTCTCCCAAAATATCAAAAAACTCACGTTTCGTAAAGATGGCTGTCGCCGGGAAGGAAGCTCGGCGGGAAAATATCATTTACCGGTACCTTGAAAACGGGCAAGGATGACAGGGACCTTCTGCGAAGGTGAATATTTTGGGCGGGCTCCCTGTCCGCCAAGGGGGAACTATGGATTACAGCGATTCCGTTGACAGACTCAGCCGCATTCTTGTTCGCGCGCACCGCATCATTCAAGTCGAACTGCTCAGGCAGGGAGTGGACGACTTGGTGCCTTCTCACGGAGCGGTTCTTGAGCATCTGCATCAGGCGGGGATGCCGCAGCCCGTCACCGAGCTGGTCGTAGCTCTGAAGAGGCCGAAATCCTCCATTACCAAGGCGACGGACAGTCTGGAAAAGGGAGGATACGTTTTCAAGAAGCCCAATCCCGGAGATGGTCGAAGCTATCTCGTAGGGCTCACCCCGGAAGGGAGCGTGGCGCTGGAGCAGTTTCGCAAGGCCTATGACGCCATGGAAAAAAAACTGTTTTCTTCCATTTCCAAAGAGCGGCGCGAGGCCTGCATGGAGACTCTGGACGAGATGGAAAGCAATCTGGAGCGTTTTCTCTAGGCCTGCCGATGCGCGGAGGAGGCCCCCCCTCTTGCCTTTTTGGTCATCGCCCATTTTTTCGCGACCGGAAGGCGATGGCGTTGTTTCTTGTGCGGAGTTTGTGTCTGGAGAACGGCGACGGGCAGAAGTGGCCGCCCGCCTGTTTCTTAAAAGGATAACCCGGAGCAAGGGGGCGGGAAGAATGTTCACCGCCGTCCTAGCTCCGGGTATTTTTGCGGGCTGAGGCCGGTCTCCCGTTGCTTACAGGGAGGGGCACCACACGTTCAGGTTTCTGTGAAAGGCGTTTATGAAAGTCTGCTGCCGGACTTCAGCGCAGTGCGCAGACGTTCCAGTCCGCCGCAGCGTTCGGCAAGGCCCATCAGGGCGTACGTCAGGGACGCGGCGGCGAAGTCCGAAACGATATGGCCTTCTCTCGGAGCGAGCTCCACCACGTCGAAGCCCAGCAGGGTGCGTCCCGTCATGGCCTTTTCCGCGAGGTCGAGCGCCTGATACCAGCCGAGACCGCCGGGGACGGGCGTGCCCGTTTCCGGCATGATGGAAGGGTCAAGTCCGTCCACATCGAAGGTGATGAAGATGTTGCGGGGAAAGTCTTCCGGAATGAGGTTTTCCGGAATGCCGTGACGGCACAGATACGGGGCGTCCCAGCTTACGACGTTATGCTCCCTGCGGGCTTCCATTTCCTCTTTGCAGAAAATGCGGTTGCCGAGCTGAACGAGGGGCAGGCCGAGGTCCTTGACGGCGCGGCGCATCACGCTGGCGTGGCTCCACTTGCTGCCTTCATAGCTGTCCCGCAAATCGGCATGGGCATCGAACTGTACCACGCCGAAGGTACCGAAGCTCTCCTTGAGCGCGGCCATCTCTCCATACGTCAGAGAGTGTTCGCCGCCGAGCGTCACGGGCATGGCGCCGGCGGAGAGTGCCGTAAGCACGGCTTTTCGTACTCTGTCCATGACTTCTTCGGGAGTGCCGGAGCAGTCCACGGGAGCGTGGGTGAAAATGCCCCCTTTGCCGGGGAAGCTGATGCCGTCGTACAGTTCAAGCTGGTCCGAGGCTTCGAGTATGGCCTCGGGGCCGCGAGCCGTGCCTCCGGCGTAGCTTACGGTCGCCTCATAGGGCACGGGAATGACGTGAAAGCGGGCCTCGTCTGCGGGGCAGGAGGGCACTTCAGAGGAGAGAAAGCGGTTTTCGTATTCGTTCAGCATGTCAGGTCCTGAGCGTTGGTTTTTCGGTCTTATCCGTTGCTTTCGGGCGAGGGAGTCGCCAGACTCTTGCGGAAGATGCGGCGCATATGCCTGCTTACCCATTTGCCGAAGTTATCGAGATATACGTAATAGACCGGTGTGATGTAAAGGGTCACGAGCTGGGAGAAAATGAGACCGCCGGATACGCACAGGCCGATGGGCTGACGGGCTTCCGCACCCGTCGCACCGATTCCGAAGGCCAGAGGCAGAGCGCCCATGACGGCCGCGAGCGTCGTCATGAGAATGGGACGGAAGCGGATGAGGCAACCCTGTACGATGGCGTCCTCGGTATCCAGACTTCCGCTGCGTTCCGCTGCAAGGGCAAAGTCCAGAACCATGATGGCATTCTTTTTGACGATGCCTATGAGCATGATGATGCCCACGAAGGCCGTCATGTTCAGCTCGGAGTCGAACAGCCACAGGCTGAACAGGGCACCGAAGCCGGCGGAGGGGAGGCCGGAAAGAATGGTGATGGGGTGGATGAAGCTTTCGTACAGGATGCCGAGGACAATG
>CALUPQ010000177.1 GCA_944322695.1 uncultured Mailhella sp.
GCGGGAACGTAGTCCACGCCGTCCTGCATGGTGTGGGCGGGGGTGGGTCTTGATTCATCCACTCCCCACTGTTTAGACAGCCAGGCGCCGTAAAAGACGTAGCCCGCGAACAGACAGGCGAAGCCGCCAAGAAGAATGACAACGGAACTCAATTCAATTCCTCCTCAATCGAGTTAGCACTTTTCCAGATTTCCGTGCAGAAAGTCTTCCAGTTCCCGTCCCGCCCGGTTGACCGCGACGGCTCCGGTGGCAAGAGACACGGCTGCGGCGCGAAAGTCCATCCAGCCGTGAAGGGAGAGCAGAAAGTCCTTGTGGTGCCGAGTCCTCCGCAGAGCACCCGCCGCGTCTTCCGTCATGCTGTCGCAGACGAAAAGCGCGGTGATGAAGGATGACCTGTGCTCCAGATGAGGGCGGATGCGTGCCATGCCAAGCTCAAGCGCCTTCCCCCGGCATGTCTCGTAAACCTCCGCACTCAGTTCGGGAACGGAAAAAACATACACGAATTCGTGTGTTTCCGCTCTCCAGAGCCGGACTTTCCGCGAAAGAACGAAGCATTCGTCTGCGGAGTGGAAATCGTAACGGGCGGCAAGCAGCGGCAGCGGCTCTTCCACCGGCACAGCGTCGAAATAGACGCGGTAGGCGTCGTCGAGCTTGGCAAGCATACGAGTTCTGCTGACGGGCATGTCCCGGCCTCCGATAGATATCCGCCTTGAATGACTTATTCTGTGGCTGCGCGGTCTGAGGACCGGAAAGGAGCGGAACTTTCCGGCCGGTCTGGACGGCCGCGGGCCGTTCGCCTGGAAAACTGGTCTGGAATGCTCCGTCTTCCACAGGTCTGGGTGACGGGGCCTGTTTACGCTATCACGGGAAAAACTTGTGAGACAAGGAAAAAACAAATTGTGAAAAAAGGAATTATATGCCGCCGGTTGTAAAGACTGCCTCTCTGTCGGAGTGGTATCATTCCATTGAATGGTGGAGTGACGATATGATGGAAAAGAAGGAGAATATCGACGGGCGATTCACCTGTTAAGATGAATGTTGTTTGTGCTGTCTGCTGGAGAATAGGAAGTTGAGCTCTGCGTAAAAAATCCATATTGAATAAAATATGTATGGTTTTATAATGAATATAAAGATGTTTAAACAGAAAATAATAGTTTTTTATTGAAATTAAGGATGAATTTTTTATGAAGTCATTTTGTGCCGCATGAGGTGGATATTTCAGCATGATATGAGGTAACGGATGAGAATGCCCGACATATGCTTCAGAAGATAAAGAAAGCCGCCGTGCTTCGTCGGCAGTGCGCATGCTTCTCAGGCGTTGCGAGCGGAAAGGCTGACCGGCGGACATGACCATGGCTGTCCGGTATGCGGCGGATGGTTTTCTGACAAGTCGGCCTGCAGGGGGCGCTTTTTTATCTTTGTCCGTCACGATTGTCCGGACTGAACGGTTTTTCGGCGGGTTATCCTTACTTCGGCAGGTACTGCCGGGGAAAACTGCTTTCCCATGCCGGGCTTTTCTCCGGTCCCGTTTGACCGGTGGTCGCATGTCCTTCAGGGGAGGCGGGGCCCTGCCTGGAGCTTGGAGGAGACCGGAGGCCTGAGGCCCAGAAGACACAAAAAAGGCGCAGCCTTGGCCGCGCCTTCTTCATGCTGGTTCAGGCGGAGGCATCAGGCCTTTGCCAGACCGGCGAGGAAGCTCTGCGCTTCCTCCTGCATCTTCAGGAAGTGTTCTTCGCCCTTGAAGTCTTCCATGTACAGCTTGTAGATGGGTTCGGTGCCGGAGGGACGCACGGCGAACCATCCGTCTTTGGTTACGATTTTCAGACCGCCGAAGGGGGCGTTGTTGCCGGGAGCGTTGGTCAGCACGGCCTCGACGGGGGAGCCGGCCAGCTCCTTCATGGTCACGTCATCGGGCGAGATGGTCTTGAAGGCCGCCTTCATTTCGGGGGTCATGGGAGAGTCGATGCGGCGGTACACGGGCGCGCCGAACTTCTCTTCCAGTTCATGATAGAGGACGGCGGGGTTCTTGCCGGTCTTGGCCGTAATTTCCGCTGCCAGCAGGCAGAGGATGAGGCCGTCCTTGTCGGTGCTCCAGGGCAGGCGGTCGGCCCGCAGGAAGGATGCGCCCGCGCTTTCTTCGCAGCCGAGGCAGCAGGTGCCCGAATGCAGGCCGGGCACGAACCACTTGAAGCCCACCGGCACTTCCATCACCTTGCGGCCGTGGGATTCGGCCACGCGGTTGAGCATGGAGCTCGTGACCACGGTTTTGCCGATGACCGCGTCAGGCCGCCAGGCCTTGCGGAAGCCGTCCTTGCTGTCGCGGATGAGGAAGTCCACCACCACGGAAAGGTAATGGTTGGGGTTCATGAGGCCTTCGGGCGTGACGATGCCGTGACGGTCGGAGTCGGGGTCGCAGGCGAAGGCGATGTCGAAGCGGTCCTTCAGCTTCAAAAGTTCGGCCATGGCGTAGGGGGAGGAGCAGTCCATGCGAATCTTGCCGTCGTGGTCGAGGGGCATGAAGCGGAAGGTGGGGTCGTACTGGTTGTTGGTGTTTTCGAGATTCAGGCCGTACTTTTCCGCAATGGGAGCCCAGTAGGCGAGACTCGCGCCGCCGAGAGGGTTCACGCCGAGCTTGAGGCCCGCGCGGGCAATGGCGGCAAAGTCGATGACGTTGCGAAGGTCGTCCACATAGGCGGCGACGTAGTCATGCTCCTGCACCAGACCGGAACGCAGCGCCTTGTACAGGCTGATGCGCTTCACGTCCTTGTTGCCGTCTTCCAGAAGCTGATTGGCCCTGTCCTGGATGCGGGAGGTGAGGGTCGTGTCGGCGGGGCCGCCGTGGGGCGGGTTGTACTTGAAGCCGCCGTCCTGAGGCGGGTTGTGGGAGGGCGTGATGACGATGCCGTCCGCCGTGGCCGTGGACTGGCGGTTCCAGCTGAGAATGGCATGGGAGATGGCCGGGGTGGGAGTGTAGCCGTGGCCGGTCTGCACCATGGTCACCACGCCGTTGGCGGCGAGAACTTCAAGAGCGGTACGCCATGCGGGTTCGGAGAGCGCGTGAGGGTCCTTGCCCAGAAAGAGAGGACCGGTGACACCTTCCGCCTTGCGCACGTCGCACACGGCCTGGGTGACGGCGAGGATGTGCGCCTCGTTGAAGCTGGTACGAAGGGAGGAGCCGCGGTGACCGGAAGTACCGAAGCTGACGGCCTGGTCCGGAACGTCGGGGGAGGGCACGTCGGTATAATAGGAGGAAATGAGGACGGGAATGTCGGTAAGCTGGTCGGGGCGGGGAAGTTTGCCCGCCTGAGGGTCAAGCGCCATGGTAGTCTCCAGAGATGGCATGAGGTGACAGAATGCGTTGTCCTGCAGGTTACGCCAAAATGCAGGGCTTGTTAAGACGGGGGGAAGGGCTTTGTGTGGACCTTTTGCAGGATTTCTTCCGGGAAAAGGGTTGCGGCGGCAGGGGGCGTCTGTTCTTTTCACCGCGGGTGTTCCAGCGACCAGATGCGGATGTCATTCTCCCTCGCTTCCGCATCCGGCAGGAGCCGCTTCAGCAGGGCATGGAAGGCCGGGCCGTGATTCATGGCCCGAAGGTGGCACAGCTCGTGGCAGAGCACATAGTCGATGAGGGGCAGGGGCAGGGCGATGAGCTCTGCGGCAAGGGTGATGTCTCCCTTCACGGAACAGCTGCCCCAGCGGCGTTTCAGAGAACGGACGGTGAGCCGGGAGACGGCCGCGTCGTCGTGGAATGCGGCCCGGGCACGCGCTTCCATGCGGGCAAGGCGGTGGCCGAGCACGAGCTTGGCCGTTTCGAGTCTCCATCGGGAGAAGGCTCGTTCAAGTGCACGTCCGGCATCTGTTTTTTCGCTTCCGGGACGCAGGCAGGGCAGCTCCAGTACTCCGCCCGTCAGGCGCGGGCTGGCGTTCCGCACCGCGGGCACGCAGCGCAGGGTGAAGGGTCTTCCCAGGTAGAGGACGGTACCACCCTCGCAGAGTTCGGCGGACGCGCCGCGGTGGCTGGCAAAAAAGTCGCGCTTGGCACGCACCCAGTCAAGGCGCGAGCGCACGAAGGCGAGCACCTGCTCGAGAGAAAGGCGTGCCGGAGCCTTCACGCGTACAGAGCCGTCCGGCCTTACCGAGAGACGAAGCGTCCGGCATCCGTCGCGCTGGAAGAGAAAGACGAGTTCCGTGCCCGGCAGTTGAACTTCTCTTTCCTCCCGGATGCGGCGGGCGTCCTTTTTTTTTCTGAACGTCCGGCGGAGCGGTGTCAGCATAGCCACCTGCGGCTCGAAGGCAGAAGAAGACAGACGGAGCTTGCGAGCATGAGACAGAAGAGTACCGCCATGACGGCAAGTTCCATTCCTCCCGCGCCGGGCAGAGCACGCAGCATGTCCAGCAGGGAGACGAGGCAGCAGCCTCCCCATGCGGGAACGAAACCCGCATGGCCGCAGGAGAAAATGACGTAGCGGAGGGCAAGGAAGCGCCACACGGCGCAGAGCATGCTCAGTCCGCCTGCGTGCATGACGGGGCCGGAGACTCCCGGCTGAAGAAAGGGATGGCAGGCCAGAGCAATGACAAGCAGAAGCGAAAGAAGGCCGAAACGGCGCATGGCAGGGGGAGCCGGAGCGTCCGGGCCGGGGCGGGGCAGCAGCAGTTCCGCAACCTTGTAGGAAATATAGAGAAGGGGGCAGCTGACGAGCGGCGCAAGGGAGAGGGCCGCCATGGGCAGCATGATTGTCGGAATGGACAGCCACTCGAAGAGGGGGCGGCCGAAAAGCAGAAAAAGGACGGCGAACAGCGCGAAGGCGAAAAGCACGGCGCGGGCGGTTTCTCTCAGAAGATGACGCGGGGAGCGCGTGAGGTCCGGCCATGCGTGAAGGGCTGGCGGAAGGACCAGAGAAAGGGCGGACAGAAAGGCAAACGCCGTCCACCCGGCTTGCGGGGAAAGGCAGTCCTCCAGGGAGAGAAAGTCGGCGCAGATGAGAATAAGCCATCCCACAAAGGGGATGGCTGCCAGAGCAAGGGCGAAAAGAGAGAAGAAGCGCGAAAGGAAAATCATTCTTCGGCGGCAAGTCTCTTGAGCAGGTCTTCCATGCCCACGACGCCGACGAGACGCCCGTCCTTCTGCACGGGCAGCGTGTAGTAGCGCTGCTCCACCATCAGCGTGGCGATTTCATCCACCGTGGTTTCCGGCGTGATGGCGTGCGGGTCGGTACTCATGACCTCCCCGACGGTGCTTGCGGCCATGCGGCGCAGCTCGCGGGAGAACTTGCCCGGCATCTGCATGGGAATGGCGCCGCCGAGCAGCAGAAAGTAGCCCGGGGTTTCCAGCTTCTTGTCCAGCGAAATGAGGTCGGACTGCGTGAGTATGCCGATGAGCTTGTCGTTTTCGACGACGGGAAGGCCGTTGAAGTGCCCGTCAAGCAGAAGCCGGGCGGCGTCGCGCAGGGTGGTGTCCCGCGTGACGGTAACGGGGGTGGTGGTCATGATATCGGCGGCAGTCTTCATGGTTTCCTCCAGAGTGGAAGGTTCTTCAATGGTCTGGACGACGTTACAACCATTAAAGAAGGAAGCGCCTGACCTGTCAAGGCCCCGGGACTTTTCCCGTGGGAAATGCCGGAAAAAGCTCCGGGGTTTTTCGCTGCCGCATGCGTTGTCCGGCTATTCGGGCAGAACCGCGTTGACGCAGGCAAGGGCGTTGAGGGTGCGCGGGAATCCGATGAGCGGGAGAGACACTTCCAGCGCGTCCACAAGCATCTTTTTGCTGTTGCCCACGTTGGCGTTGCCCTGTACGTGGCTTTTTACCTGAGAATCGCAGCCGCCGAGGGCGCTGATGATGGAAAAGGTGAGAAGTTCGCGCGTCTTCAAATCAAGTCCGTTGCGGGTGTAGATGTCGCCGAAGCAGAAAGCGGAAAGGTGCGTGACCATGATGGCCTTCTGGTTTTCCGGGGCGGCGGCATGCATGGCGTCGATGGCGTTTCCGAAGATGGACTTCTGTACGGCCAGGCCGTCCCTGAAACGGGTTTCCTCCGTGACGGTGGCCTGACTTTCCAGAGGCAGGGTAATGCCGCTTTTCAAAAAGGTTTCATTGACGGGACGAAGCGCGGCCTCCGTTTTGGGAAAGCCTATGTAGGGCGCGCACTGGTACAGGGCTTCCCTGATGGCGACGGGACTGACGCCGTCCTTGAGGGCGGCTTCGGTTTCACTGCTCAGCTCATCCAGAGTCTGACCGGCGGCGAGTACCGCAATGGTGACAAGGTGGCGGAGGTCGGAAGGAAGGGAATTGCCGTCGGACACGAGTCTGCCGCGCATGGCGGCAATGTCGGGGTCGGTCAGTGCAGAAGATGTGGAAGCGTTCTTGGAAGTGGTGGACATGATGTTTCTTCCGGGTTGAGTGTTCGGTTCCGCGGCGCAGGCGGAGGAAAGGAAGCCCGACGCCGGAATGAGGGACAGGGCAAGAAAAATCGCGGCAAGCCGATGCAGGCGGAAAATGTGGTTCGCTTTTGACATGACGCCTCCTTGAGAGCGAAGGGGAAGGGGGCAGTGCGGCCTTTCCAGCGTGGTTTTCGGCCTGCACGTATGAATGCAGCATAGTTTTTCCCGTAACGGGGATATAGACCTGTTTCCCTCTTTTTCTTGCCTGAAAGTGCCGGAACCGGAAAAGGCACAGCGTCATGCCGGTCTCCTGCGGCAGGGAAGTTTGCATGTCTCAGGCCTTCCTTCAGCCTTGCCGACGTTCGGAAATTTGGCTTGCACAGGTGCGCAGAAGCTGTTCTTTGCATGGGAAGAAAAGAAAAAAGAAAAAGATTTTACACATAATACGCTGTTATTATTTGATATTTATTTTTCTTGAAAAAAAATATGAAAAAAATGCCCTTTTGCCCCTTTTCAAGTTCGAAAGCGGGCTTATTTATGGTTCGTCGCCGGGACGAAGAGCCCGACGGCCACGCTTCCGGCGCTGTTTCTTTTCTGCCTTCTCCGGCTGATGCCGGGGACTCGCCGGGGAGCACCCCCTGTTACAACAAATTTTTTGGGAGGATATGGGTAATGAAACCCCTCAATGACCGTGTGCTCGTGAAACGCCTTGAATCCGAAGAAAAGACCGCCGGTGGTCTGTTCATCCCCGATGCCGCCAAGGAAAAGCCCTCCAAGGGTGAAATCGTCGCCTGCGGCCCCGGCAAGCTGAACGACAAGGGCGAACGCGTTGCCATGGAAGTGAAGCCCGGCGACGTCGTGCTCTTTGCCAAGTATGCCGGCACCTAAATCACGGTCAACGGCGCCGACCACATCATCATGCGCGAAGAAGATATCCTCGCCATCCTCGACTAATTCCGACCAATTTCCTCTATTTTTTCAGGAGAACATATCATGTCCGCTAAAGAGATTCTCTTCGATGCCAAGGCCCGCGAACGTCTGGCCCTTGGCGTGGATAAGCTTGCCAACGCCGTGAAGGTCACCCTCGGCCCCAAGGGCCGCAACGTGCTCATTGAAAAGGCCTACGGCGCCCCCGTCATCACCAAGGACGGCGTGACCGTGGCCAAGGAAATCGAGCTTGAAGACAAGTTCGAGAACATGGGCGCCCAGCTCGTCCGTGAAGTGGCCTCCAAGACCAACGACGCCGCCGGCGACGGTACCACCACCGCCACCGTTCTGGCTCAGGCCATCTACCGTGAAGGCGTGAAGCTCGTGGCCGCCGGCCGCAACCCCATGCCCATCAAGCGCGGCATTGACAAGGCCGTTGACGCCATCGT
>CALUPQ010000178.1 GCA_944322695.1 uncultured Mailhella sp.
CAGCCTGTGGGGCATGCCGCTTCTCATGATGGTCTATGCCCGCGGCCACGACGTGGACAGCTACGACCCCCACAACATCGCCCACTGCGCCAGAGTGGGCGCGGAGCTCGGCGCCGACATCGTGAAGGTGCCCTACACCGGCGACCCGGAAACCTTCGCCGACGTGGTGGAAGACTGCGGCGTGCCCGTGCTCATCGCAGGCGGCCCGAAGCTCGACTCCACGCGCAAGCTGCTGGAAATGGTGCACGGCTCGCTTCAGGCCGGAGGCTCCGGTCTTTCCGTGGGCCGCAACGTGTTCGAACACCCCCGCGCCGTGGAACTTCTGCACGCTCTGCGGGCCATGGTGCACGAAAACGCCTCTGTAGAAGAGGCGCTGGCGCTCATGGGAGAGAAGTAAAACCGGGGCGGACGCAAAAAGTTTCCCCCTTCCGCTTTTTTCCTGTTGACAGATTTCTTCCTCTGGGATTAGTACTTTTTTAAACTTTCAATGGTTGTTGTCATGCATACTCTGTTTTCCGCCACCGCCCAGTTTGAGACCAATGGTTTTTCCTTTGGTTTCTACTTTTATTTTACCGGGCCCTGTGGTCGGAAGGATTGCTGACAACTAAAGTTTGCAAACTTCGGGCCGCAGGCGAAAACAAGCCGGCGGCCCTTTTTGTATGGTATGGCCGCCATGCAGCCCACAACGTCCAAAAGAAGGAACGTATTATGGAACTCGGCACCAAGAAAAGACTGTCCCGCATCTTCAACCCCGACACCAAGCGCACCATCATCGTTCCCATGGACCACGGCATGACCATCGGCGCTCCCGACGGACTTGTGGACATCCGCAAGGCCGTGGACGACATGAATGAAGGCGGCGCCAACGCCGTCATCATGCATAAAGGTCTCATCCGCGCGTCCGGCTGCGCCGACGCCAACGTGGACATCGGCCTCATCACGCACATCACCGCCTCCGCCGAACTGTGCCCCAGCGGCAACACCAAGGTGCTCACCGGCACCGTGGAGGAAGCCATCCGCCTCGGCGCGGACGCCGTGTCCATTCACCTCAACCTCGGCGATGCCAACGAACGCGAAATGCTCAACACCGCCGGCGTCATCGCCGACCACTGCAACCGCTGGGGCATGCCGCTTCTCATGATGCTCTACGGTCGCGGCGGCCTCATCCGCGACAGCTTCGCCACCGACATCGTGGCCCATTGCGCCAGAGTGGGCGCGGAACTCGGCGCCGACATCGTGAAGGTGTCCTACACCGGCAGCCCCGAAAGCTTCCAGCGCGTGACCGAGTGCTGCTGCGCTCCCGTGGTCATCGCCGGCGGCGAACGCATCAATTCCACCCGCAAGCTGCTTCAGATGGTGCACGACTCCCTGCTCGCCGGCGGCGCGGGCCTTTCCATCGGCCGCAACGTGTTCGAGCATCCCCGCCGCGTGGACCTCATGCGCGCCATGAACGCCATCGTGCACTCCGGCGCCTCCGTGGACGACGCCATGGACATCGTGGGCGAAGACTAACGCAGGGACAGAACATGAACATCTATTTCAAAAGCGTGCCCTTCAGCAAGAACGACGTGACCCTGGCGCTGGAATCCGGCGTGGACGGCGTCATCGTTCCCGCCGACAAGGTCTCCTCCGTCTCCACGCTTTCCCGCACGCCCGTGTTCGCGGAAGAGGACATGCCCTCCCGCGCCATGAACGCCAAGGCCGATGAGGAAGCCATCCGCGACAGCCTCCGCGCGGGGGTGCAGGTGGTGCTCGCCAGGGGCTGGGAAATCATCCCCGTGGAAAACCTGCTCGCCCAGTGCGACAACGTGGTGGCCGAAACGGGCAGCCTTGAGGAGGCCGTGCTCGCCTCGGGCATACTTCAGCGCGGGGTACAGGGCATCGTGGTGCTGCCCGAAGCCATCGGCGACCTCAAGGACATCGTGGCCCGCTGCAAGATAAGCCGGGAGCACGAGGAACTCGAAGAGGCCGTGATTACCCGCGTGGAACCCGCCGGGCTCGGCCACCGCGTGTGCATCGACACCATGTCCATGCTGCACAGGGGACAGGGCATGCTGGTGGGCAATTCCAGCGCCTTCACCTTCCTCGTCCATGCCGAAACGGAGCACAACGAATACGTGGCATCCCGCCCCTTCCGCGTGAACGCGGGCGCGGTGCACGCCTACATCCGTCTGCCCGGCGACACCACGACCTACCTTTCGGAAGTGGAATCCGGCACGCAGATGCTGGTGGTGGATTATACGGGCGCGACCACTCTCGCCACGGCGGGACGGGTGAAAATCGAAGTGCGTCCCATGCTTTTCGTGGAAGCGAAAGTCGGCGACAAAACGGGCGCCGTCTTCCTGCAGAACGCGGAAACCATCCGCCTCACCGCGCCGGACGGCACTCCCGTGAGCGTGGTGACGCTCAAGCCCGGCGACAAGGTGCTCTGCCGCACCGACGAGGCCGGACGGCACTTCGGCATGCGCATCAAGGAAGACATCCAGGAGAAATAACGTATGGCAGAGCCTTTCCAGATACCGGGACTTGCAGAACTTCGCGAACAGATTGACGACGTGGACTCCAGGCTGCTGGAGCTTCTGAACCGGCGCGCAAGGCTCAGCCTTGCCGTGGGACAGGCCAAGAAACAGGTGTCGGGCAAGGTGTTCGACCCGGCGCGCGAAGCCCGGCTTCTGGAAAGGCTCGCCACTCTCAACGAAGGTCCGCTGAAGACCGCGCACATCAACGCCATCTGGCGCGCCGTGCTCTCGGCTTCGCGCTCCCTGCAGAAGCCGTGCACCGTGGCCTATCTCGGCCCGGAGGGCACGTTCTCCTACTTCGCCGCCGTGGATTTTCTCGGCGAATCCTCCACCTTCGAGCCCTGCCGGGACTTCAATGAAATTTTCCGCGGCATCAGCCTCGGCCGTTTCGACTTCGGCGTCATTCCGCTGGAAAACTCCATACACGGCACCATAGCCCAGAGCTTCGACCTGTTCTCCGAATATGAGGTAAGCATTCAGGCCGAGTTCTATTCCCGCATCGCCAACAGTCTGCTCAGCGCGGAAGGCACCCTTGACGACGTGAAGGTGGTCTATTCCCATGCCCAGCCTCTGGGCCAGTGCGCCACCTGGCTGCGCGCCCATCTGCCCGGAGTGAAGCTCGTGTCCGTGGAATCCACGGCCGCCGCCGCATGGAAGGCCTCCCGCGAGAAGGGCGCGGCTTCCATCGGTCACAGGAGCATGGCCGAAAAGCTGGGCATGCGCTCCCTTGCCGACAACATTCAGGACGACACCTCGAACTGGACGCGCTTCGTGCTTGTCCGTGCGGGCGACGCCGGAACGGGCAACGCGAAGGAACAGGAGAACTTCAAGTCCTCCCTGCTCTTCACCGTCCCCAACCGGGCTGGCACGCTCTCGACCGTGCTCAACGCGTTCTCCGCCCACGGCGTGAACATGACCAAGCTCGAGTCCCGTCCCATGAAGGGCGCCCCCTGCTGGGACTACATCTTCTTCGCCGATGTGGAGTGCGACCTCACATCGCCCGAAAGAGCGCCCCTCCTTGAAGACCTGCACGCCCACTGCTCTTCCGTGCGCGTGCTCGGCTGCTACCCGGAAGGGCCGCGCCTCGATTCAACCGCCAACACCACAGGATTCTAGTCCATGATTACGCTTCAGGCCCCCGCATCCAAATCCGTTTCCCACAGAACGCTCATCGCGGCCTCTCTGGCGCACGGCACCTCACTTGTGCATCATGCGCTCGCAAGCGCCGACCTTGAACGGACCCGGGCCATCCTGCATGAGGCAGGGGCCTTTCTGGAAGACATGGGCGGCGGAAGCTGGCGCGTGCAGGGCATGAAACACGGACCTGAAGGCGGCAGCGCGGATAATCCCGCAGACTGCGACGTGGGCGAATCCGGCACCACGTGCCGCCTGCTTACGGCCGTGCTCGCCGCAGGCCACGGTGCGTTCCGCATACACGGCGCGCCAAGAATGCACGAAAGGCCCATCGGCGCGCTGACGGATGCGCTGCAGAGCCTCGGCGCCCGCATCCGCTTTGAGGAAAAGGACGGCTACCCGCCCCTCGTCCTTGAAACGGAAGGTCTTTGCGGCGGAGCGGTGAACATCGGCGTGGACGCCTCCAGCCAGTATCTTTCCGGTCTGCTGCTCGCCGCGCCCTTCTGCCCGGAAGCGCTGTGCGTGTCCCTGACGGGAAAGAAGGTCGTCTCCTGGCCCTATGTGGGCCTGACCCTGCAGGTCATGGAGGACTTCGGCATATCCTTCCGCGTGGAGGAGAAGCGGGAAGAGGCCTGGCATGAAGTGCCGTGGAAGAGCGTGAAGGAGGCCAGACCGGGCGAGCTTCGCATCACCGTGCTTCCCGGCGCGTACAGAAGCGGCGAATACCGCGTGGAAGGAGACTGGTCCGGCGCGTCCTACCTGCTTGCGGCAGGCGCCGTGGGCAGGGAAAGCGTGCTTGTCACCGGGCTCCGCAAAGACTCCCTGCAGGGCGACGCCGTCATGCTGGACATCCTGCGCCGCATGGGCGCTGACATCGAAGTACGGGAAGACGGCATACTTGTCTCCCCTTCGAAGCTCGTCGGCATCACCGTGGACATGGGCGACTGCCCCGACCTCGTGCCCACCGTGGCCATGGTTGCGGCCTACGCCGAAGGCGACACGCACATCACGAACATCGCCCACCTCAGAATCAAGGAATGCGACCGCATCTTCGCCTGCTCCTCCGAGCTTTCCCGCGCGGGCGTGAAGGTGGAGGAAGAGGCCGACGCCCTCACCGTGCACGGTCTCGGACCGGACGTTCCCGCCTTCGACGAGGGCACGGTGTTTTCCACCTACAACGACCACCGCATCGCCATGGCCGTTTCCCTGCTCGGGCTTGCCCATGGCAAGCGCGTGAAGGTGGACGATGCCGCCGTGGTGCGCAAGTCCTTCCCGGACTTCTGGAACGTGTGGAGCGCCCTTGCATGAGCGAGAGCATCGTCATCGTCGGCTGCCGGGGACGCATGGGCTCCATGCTCATGGAACGCTTTCATCACAACCCCGCCGTATCTGCAAAGGGCGTGGACATTCCCTTTGAAAAGGAAGAGCTCGCCCGCCTTTGCCCCGGCGCGCGCATGATTCTTCTGTGCATTCCGGCCACGGCCATTCAGGCGACCGTGGAAACCCTCCGCCCCTTCATGGACAAAAGCACCATTCTTGCCGACATCACGTCGGTCAAGGAACTGCCCATGCAGCACATGGAAGGGCTGTGGGACGGGCCGGTGGTGGGCACGCACCCTCTTTTCGGCCCCGTGCCCGCCGAGGACCTCGAACTTCGCGTGACCATCGTTCCGGGAAGGCGGGCCTCGGAAGAGGACACAAGGTTTGTGGAAGAGCTCTTTCAGAGCTTCGGCTGCGTCACCTTCCGCGCCACGGCCGAAGAACACGACATGGCGGAAGCCAAGATACAGGGCATGAACTTCATCACGAGCGCGGTGTATTTCGCCATGACGGCGGAAGACCCCGCGCTTCTGCCGTATATCACCCCTTCCTTCCTGCGGCGCATGAACTCCACGGAAAAACAGCTCATGGAGGACGGACCGCTGTTCACCTGGCTTTTCGAGGCCAATCCCCACAGCCAGGCCATGACGCGTCAGTACCGCAATCTGCTCTCTCTGGCCGCCGCAGGCGACGTGGACCTTATTCTGCACAAGGCACAGTGGTGGTGGAAGGAAGGCGAGGAAAAGAAAAAAATCCACGAAGAGGCCCGCAAGGTGGCCATTCAGTCGGCCCGGGCGGGCCTGAAAAAAGGACAAAAATAATGCGTTACAGCCTGTTCGGCGAATCCCACGGCCCTGCCATCGGCATTGTTCTTCAGGGCGTGCCCTCCGGGCTTGCCATGGATACGGACTTCATCCGCGCCGAAATGGCGCGTCGCGCTCCGGGCAAGTCACCTCTGGCCACGGCGCGCAGCGAAAAGGACGAAGTGCGCATTCTGAGCGGCGTGTTCGAGGGCAGAACCTGCGGCACTCCGCTTTGCGGCGTCATCGAAAACACGGACACCCGCTCGCGCGACTATGCCGCCACGCGTCATCTCCCCCGTCCCGGCCATGCGGACTTCACCGCGAACATGCGCTACAAGGGCTTTGAGGACTACCGCGGAGGAGGGCACTTTTCCGGCCGTCTCACAGCCCCGCTGGTCTTTGCGGGAGCCGTGGCGAAACTGGCGCTGAAGGCCCGCGGCGTGGAAGTCGCGGCCCGCATCCGTGCCGTGGCGGGCGTGGAGGATGCGCCGCTCGACCTTGCCGAACCCGACGTCGAAGCCCTGCGCGAAGCGGGCAAAAAGACCTTCCCCGTCATCGACGATGCGCGCGGAAACGCCATGCAGCAGGCCATACTCGACGCCAGAAGCGAAGGCGATTCCGTGGGCGGTCTCATCGAATGCTTCGCCCTCGGACTTCCCGCCGGACTCGGCAGCCCGGACTTCGACGAAAACATCGAAAGCGTCATGGCCCGTCACATGTTCGCCGTGCCCGCGGTCAAGGGCATCGCCTTCGGCTCCGGGTTCGATTTGGCCGCCATGAAGGGAAGCGCCGCCAACGACGCCTTCCTGCCCGGCCGCCCCACCCGTACCCGCACCAACCACAACGGAGGCATCAACGGCGGCATTTCCAACGGCATGCCCGTGGTCTTCACCGTGGTGGTCAAGCCTACGCCTTCCATAAGCCGGGAGCAGGATACCGTGGACATGCGCACCGGCGAAGCGGCCAGGCTCTCCATCACCGGCAGGCACGACCCCTGCATCCTATCCCGCGCCGTGCCCGTCATCGAGGCCGCCTGCGCGCTCGCCCTTACGGAAATTCCGGGAGTGCTGTCATGAAGAACATCGTGCTCATCGGGCTTTCCGGCTGCGGCAAGAGCACCGTGGGCAGACGCCTTGCCCGCAGGCTCCGTCTGCCTCTTCTCGATACCGACGTCATGATTGAAGAGCGCACGGGCCGCACCATTCCCGACATTTTCGCCAGGGAGGGGGAAGCCGGATTCCGGAACATGGAAACGGCCTGCGTGAAGGAGGCGGCGGAAAAGGAAGGCGTCGTCATTTCCACGGGCGGCGGCGTCATCCTGCGCGAAGAGAACATGACGGCGCTTTCGAAAAACGGCCTTGTGGTGTTCATCGACCGCCACCCCTCGCACATTCTGCGCTCCACCACGCTCGGCGACCGCCCTCTCGTGCAGAACGACAGGGACAGGCTCTTCCGGCTGTATGCCGACCGCCTCGCGCTGTACCGCCGCCATGCCGACGTGACGGTGCCAAACCACGGCGGCCCGCGCACGCTCAAAAAACGCCTTCTGCAGATTCTGCGCCACTACCGCCGCGCGGCAAAACCCTGAACCGCGGAGCTTTTCATGGAATCCATCCTCAACGGCAAAAAGCTCGCCGTCATCGGCGACCCCATAGAACACAGCCTCTCCCCGCTCATCCAGCAGGCCATGCTGGACGAACTTCGCCTGAACGCCGTCTATGAGCGCATCCTCGTCTCCGCCGGAAGCGTGGCCGCATGGCTGCCCACCGCGCCGGATTTGAACCTTGCGGGGTTCAACGCCACCATGCCGCACAAGACCGACCTCGTGCCGCTCATGGACACTCTTTCCGACGACGCGCGCATGTACCGCTCGGTGAACACCGTGGTCATCCGCGAAGGCCGCTTCCATGGCCACAACACCGACGGCGCGGGCTTTCTGCGCTCCCTGCACGATGAAGGCATACGCCCGGAAGGAAAGCGCGTGGTGGTCTATGGCGCGGGCGGAGCCGCGCGGGCCGTGGTGCTCAAGCTCGCCGCCGAAGGGGTGAAAAGCGTGACCGTGTGCTGCCGCACGCCGCAAAAGGCGGAAGAGCTGACGCGGGCCCCGGAGGTCACGGCCGTGGAAATGGACGGAACTGCGGCTGCGGAGGCGCTGGCCAAAGCCGAACTTTTCATCAACTGCACGCCGCTCGGCATGCAGGGCGTTCCCGCACAGTTTTCCGACTTTTCGTTTCTCGACCTTCTGCCCGCCGAGACTCCGGTGTGCGACCTCATCTACCGCCCGCCCAAAACGCAGCTTCTGAACGAGGCGGAACAACGC
>CALUPQ010000179.1 GCA_944322695.1 uncultured Mailhella sp.
ATCCTTCGCAAAATACTCGCTCCCATGTCCCCCATCGACAGCATGGAATTTCTGCTGGACAAGATGAAGGGCACCAAAAGCAACAAGGATTTCCTGAGCGGCATGGGCCGCTGAGGTTCCGCCTCACATAAAAGACGTTGACAATCTGCCCTTTGCGGTGCATATTGCCTTTCACGTCGGGGATATGTCCCCCTTGCGCCCGTGGCTCAGCTGGATAGAGCGACAGCCTCCGGAGCTGTAGGTCGCGCGTTCGACTCGCGCCGGGCGCACCATCCGCATTCCAGGGATACCGGAACTCCGGTATCCCTTTTTACATAGCCGCGGACTGGTTCCGCCAAGAGAGGTCAGCATGCGTCCGTTCAGGCTTCTTCTCCTTCTCTTCACCACCCTTCTGCTTGCGGGGTGCGGCTCCTACTACCACGTTTCCGTCGATTCTCTGCGCGATGTCCAGCAGCCTTCCGGTACCCGTTACCTGCTTGTCCCCGGCAACGAAGGCGTGGAGGAAAGCGACTTGCTCTTCCGCGAAGTCGTCCGTCAGATGACGCCCGCCTTTCAGGCCAAGGGCTATAGTATTGTGGAAAACGAAAAGGACGCCGACAACGTGGCGAAAGTGAGCTACTGGATGGAAGAGCCCAGGGTGAGAATAGACACGAGCACCGTCACCCGCTCCTATCCCGTGGTGGTGGGCCGGGGCAAATACCGGCACGTGGAATACGTGTACGTGGACGAACCCGTGGTCTCCAGCACCACCATCTATTCCGCCAATCTGCTCATCGAAGCCTATGAAGGCTCTTCAAAGCAGCCTCTCGGGAGACAGATATGGCGCACGTCTCTCCGCTGTTCCGGCGGTACGGAAGATTTTCGTACCCTCCTGTTCAGCATCACAAGGGTGTTGCCCTCCGTTCTGGGAACGGAAAGTCGGGGAATGCAGCAGTATCAGGTATTCCTCGGCGAAGATGGGGAAATCGAAGTAACCAACCTTCGGGACTCCATGTTCTGAAAAAAAGACTCCTCTGACGGAAAAAATCCGAACATGCCCTGCAAAAAGGGGATAACCGTACAAGGTGCAGGTTATCCCCTTTTCTTACGGGTAGTTGCATTCTTCGTCAGTCGGCCCGCGCGTGCAGCCGGAGCGGCTCAGGCGCATGACTGCGTTCTAGTGCGATACGGCCTTGCCAGCCCACTCCCGGCGCCCCCCGGAAGGGGGCCCGGATATCAGAACGTGTAGCCGATGGAGACGGAATAGATATCGGCCCCCGTATTCCGACTGTTCCCGCTGATGATATTCGACACGGACGAACGGATGCCTGTGACATCGGTCTCTGAATAGTCCAGTCCACGCTCCCAAATATGGGCATAGGCCACATCGAGCCTCCAGTTGTCCCATTGGAAGCCTGTGCCCACGCTGACGCCGGTGCGGCCATGACTGGGAACCATGAAATCCGCGTGAGCCTCGTTGGTGACCGGCGTCTCGTACCAGACGCCTGCGCGCAGGGCCAGCCAGTCCAGGGGGTCATATTCCACGCTGGCATTGAAGTTCCAGCCGTCATGCCAGTTTTTACGTTCGCCATACTGGAAACCGGAATCTAAAGAGATGTTCTGAGAATCGTAGGTGGACCAGCGGGTAAAGACTGTTCCCACCTCGAAGTTCAGATTGTCCAGCGGGCGGTAGGCCAGCCCCATGGCAAAGGAGTCCGGCAGGCGCACCGTGCCGTGCATATGGGTATTAATGGTGTGTGGCACCTCTCCCATTTCAGCCAGCATATTTTCATGACGCCGGGAAAAATCCGCCGTGCCACCGATATGGAGTACAACAGGACTCTTATAGGCAAAGCCCAAAGACAGCTCGTCCGTCATGCGCAAGTGAAGGCCCAGGTGGGCCCCCACGCCCCAGTCCGTACCGTCAAGCGTCATCTTGCTGTCCGGCCCTTTTTTCATCTGGCCAGGGTCGATACTCTGGTAGGAGGGAATCTGTCGCCCCATATTAAAGCGGGCGTACATGATTTCCACGCCCGCCGAAAGGGACAGGACATCGTTGACCTTCATGGCCACCGTGGGCACGAGGGAAAAGGTTTTGAAGTTGATGTCGGTCATGTTGTAACGTCCTGCCCAGTCATCAGTGAATTCATGGTCGAGGCCGAAACGCGAGACCAGGCCCAGACCAAGCCAGAATCGGTCGTTCAGCTGATGGGTGAGGTAGGCGTGCGGCGTGGACCAGATATGGGACCTGGAGGTCAGGGACGCATGGCTGCCGTCTTTCAAATCCAGTTCGAGATTGTTCCGGGGGGCGATGGCGACAAAACCGGCCATGACCTGCGTCCCCGGCAGCTGGGTGATGCCCGCCGCATTGTAAGCAATGGCCGAAGGGTCGTCCGCACGGCCCACCATGCCTCCTGTCAGCGACAGGCCCCGCGCACTCCATTCCGTCCGGGCAAAGCCTTCGGCTCCGGCACCGTTACCTGACATCCCCACAAAAGACAGACTACAAGCATGACATACAGCTTTTTCATATCCATCTCCACAAAGCACTTCGGGCTACAAGATACAGCAAGAGTACGTATATCTATGTCCTATAAAGTAGTATAAGATAAATCAAGCTGTTTTGACGCACTGCCCGAGGCTGCCTCAGGGCGCAACAAGACAATGAGGCATCCCTCCGGCGCAGGACCGCCGGGCCACGACACGCGGTGACGCCCCGCACGAACCGCTGGCGGCAGGGACTGCCGGCAGGCCGTGAGAAAACAGCGTAGCGGGAACATGAGAAAGAATCCCTGATGCTCTGTTGAGTCCCTCCCCTCTTTAGCATATCTCATGAACAGCGCGATGAAGGCCATGAAACACAACGCCTGAATCAACGCCTGGGCTGTGAACGGGTTGTCCATCCCCATCCTTTGCGGCGTGAGCTCTGGACATATGACAAAGCCTTCTGCAAGAGAATCCGTCACCTGTATCCTATGCCCCTTCTCTCATCCGAATACTCCAGCCGCAGCTCCGAAAACTTCTGAATCTTCCCTCAAAGCTCTTTTCTTTGGAATGTCTTTCCTTCCGGCCGGCCGGACTTTCCCTCAGTCACCCGTTATCCCTTGCTTTTCGGCCACTTGGCAACCTGAACGACCGGCCCCTTTTCTGCCGGAAAAAATTCCGGCCCGCCTGACCGAATAACGAACCGCATCTGCGGAAAGATTCCACGGCAGAGCGCTCTCTCCTGACGGAACGCCGTTCCCGAGTCACCGCCTTTCCAGCCGCAAGCTCCGGGGCACGGCGCAGCGCATGGCATACCGCAAAAGATGCGGGGCCTTCAGGCTGGTGTCCGCCGGATGGGAGCGAATTCTTCCGTTTCATGCATGCCATGTCGCAAAAAAGCTCCTCCGCTCCGGCAGAAAAAGCCCCTCCCTGCGTGCCGGCCTAACGGCTCCCCTCACCTTTTTCCCCTGCCGACACTCCGGCTTTGCCAATTCTCACGAAAAACGGAAAATCGGTATGGCTTCCATGCCGTTTTTACCTGTATTACATCACTTTTTTTTTGAAATGATGCTCAGTTCGGGTGCCGGATTATTGCTCCCCGGAAACTTTGCGCGTATCATTTCAATAAAGGAGCGCGCATGGAATTTTCTCTTTTCGGGCAGCAGTTCTCCCTGTTTCCCATTTACCTTTCCCTGAAAGTCGCCGGGCTGTCCACGCTCGCCTCTCTCGTGCTGGGGACGCTCGTCGCCCGCATGCTGGCAAGGCGTCGTTCCGTGTGCGCCGCGGTCATGGATTCTTTGTGTACTCTGCCCATGGTGCTGCCCCCCACGGTGCTCGGCTACTACCTCATCCTTCTGCTGGGGCAGAGGGGCGTTTTCGGCCCGGTGCTCACGGAACTCGGCTTCCAGTTCATGTTCTCCTGGCAGGGCGCCGTGGTCGCCGCCACGGTGGTGGTGTTCCCGCTCATCTACAAATCCGCCAAGACAGCGCTGGAACAGGTGGACGCCAACGTGGAAAAGGCTGCGCGCACCCTCGGGGCCTCGGAAATTTCCATCTTCTTTTCCATCAGCCTGCCTCTTGCAGCCCGGGGCATTCTTTCCGGCGCCATGCTGGCCTTTGCCAGAGGCATGGGCGAGTTCGGCGCCACGCTCATGCTTGCCGGCAACATTCCGGGCAAGACGCAGACGCTGGCCCTCGCCATCTACGACGCCTTTCAGGCCGGCAACGACGCGCTTGCCGCCTGCCTCGTCATACTCACCTCGTGCATCTGCGCCGCCATTCTCGTGACCGCGGATTATCTGCTGGGAGGTTCCCGTTGATTGAGCTCTCCGTACAGGCCACCCTGAAAGGCAGGCAGGGGGCCTTCAGTCTGGACATCAGCTTCAGAAGCTCCGCATCCCGCCTGGTGCTCTTCGGCCCTTCCGGCTCTGGCAAGACCCTCACGCTGCAGATGATAGCGGGGCTCATCCATCCGCAGAAAGGGCGTATCCTTCTGGACGACACCGTCTTTTTCGACTCCTCCCGCGGCATCGACATGCCCACCCGCAAACGGAAAGTCGGCTACGTGTTTCAGGACTACGCCCTCTTTCCGCACATGACGGTACGGCAGAACCTGGCCTTTGCCCTGCATCAGCAGGAAAAGCATGCCCCCCTCATGGGAGCCTTCCGGGCCGTGGCGCCCGCCCCGCTCACCCCGGAACAGCAGGAATCCGTCCGCCGCATGCTGGAGCTTCTGGAAATCACCCACCTGGCCGACCGCAGGCCGTCGCAAATCTCAGGCGGACAGAAGCAGCGCGTGGCCCTTGCAAGAGCGCTCCTCATCTCTCCGCGCGTGCTCCTGCTGGACGAACCCTTTGCCGCACTGGACCCTCTGCTGCGCATCCGCATGCGCAAGGAAGTCTCCCGCATTCTCAATGAATGCGGAGTGCCCCTTGTCATGATTACCCACGACCCCGAAGACGTGGACGCCTTTGCCGACGACCTCGCCGTGTACGCCAACGGAAAAATTCTGGCCATGGAGGAGGATTTCCGCGGTCGTACGCTCTTTGCCCAGGACTCCCTCTCCTATCTTACCGACATTCTGAACCGGGGCGGGCACGCCGACAGACCCCACGGCTTCGACGACGTCTAGCCGCCCAGCCGCAAATCCGAAGCCTCAGGGTTCGAACCGCGAGGCTTTCATTCAGGGGGGAGCCGCGCCTCCCCGGCGGCGTTCCGGCCTTTCGGCAATCAGGGGGACCGTACGGCGGCTGTCTTCTCCGTCAGCAGCGGCGTCTTTTCCAGGCCTCGCCCCTCCTTGCGGTAGGGCAGGCCTCTCCCTTCTTTTTTTGACCTACCGGCGAGCATGCCGGCAGCCCCGCCGCGCCCCGCGCAAGGTCCGCCGCTTTCCCTCGCGGCAGCTTCGAATCTCCTCTCAAGCAGATATGCTGAAAACTTTCCCCGGTCAGAGGCGCTCCTGAGCCCTTCAGCGTGCCCGCCCTTCCCCGCCGCGCTACCGGTCGCGTTTCCGGCACTCTTGCCCGCTCTTTCTTACGCACCGGCCCGTAACCTCCCCCTCTGCGTAAACCTCGCAGGCCCCAAAAACCGGAGGTCCCCTTAACAGAAAAGCCGCCCCGCTTTCACGGGACGGCTCAACTCATCCATAAAAAACAGGCTGACAGGAAGCGCTACTTCACCGGGCTGAAGCCGTAGTGGGCCAGAATTTCCAGTCCTCTCGGAGAGAGAACAAAGTCCACGAACTTCTGAGCCGCATCCTTTTCCGCACTGCCACTGGTTACCGCGATGGGATAGCACACGGGCTTGTGACCGGTCATGGCGGTCACAATGCGCACGTCCTTGCCGCCGGCCAGCGCATCGGTGCGATAGACGAAACCGGCGTCCGCCTCGCCGCGCTGAATGTAGCTCAGCACCTGACGCACGTTGTTGCCGAACACGAACCTGCTCTGGAGTGCGTCCCACGTGCCGGCGCTGGTAAGCGCCTCGCGGGCGTAACGACCGGCGGGAACGCTTTCAGGCTGGCCGATGGCGATGTGCTTCACGTCCGCTCCGGTAAGGGCTTCGGGACCGGCAAGCTTGCTGTCCGCAGGGGTGATGAGCACAAGGTCGTTCAGGGCAAAATCCCTGCGGGTGGCGGGGTTCACCAGGTTCTTCTTCTGAGCCGAATCCATGGTTTCCTGGTCGGCGGAGGCGAACACGTCCACCGGCGCCCCCTGCTCCATCTGACGAAGCAGGTTATTGGAAGAGGCGAAATTCAGGTTCACCTTCACGCCCGTATCCTTGGTGAACTCCTGAGAAATCTGCGTGAAGGATTCCGACAGACTGGCCGCCGCGGAAACCGTCAGCTCCACCCCCATGGCCGCCGTGGAACTCAGAGTGAAGGCAAGAAGCAGCGCCGCAATGCCGAGTTTTTTCATGAGAACCTCCTCATTTCAATATTTTCCTCTAACATACAAAATTTGTTTATTTTTTCAATCCTCTTCGGCATTTTTTTTGAAAACGCAAAAAAGATTTGCAATATCAGGGTGTTATTTTTCGTTTTCAGGCACATTTTTCCCTTTTGAATATCATTTTGACATCTTTTTTTCCTTCATGACTTCCACATATCCGGCACTTGTTTCTGCAATACAAAAACATATTGTCACTAAAAATCACTTTTCGGTACCAAACATCTCCTGATTTTTCGAATGATAAAAGAGCATTTCTTTTTTATTTATCCTTTCTATATTCGATACATATAAAAATTATCACTAAAAAGCATTTTTCGATACTAAAAAACACACTTTCTTCCCCCAGATGCGCTGAAAAACGAGACACCCTGCGTCGCCTTTTCTTTTTTTTCGTTTTGTAGGAAGAAGAAAAAAACGCTCTCGGCAGCTCTCCTTCTTCAGTCGCAGGAACACCATGCCCGTCCTCTATCTGCTTCGTCACGGAACTCTTCTTCCCAACCCCGAACGCCGTTTCATCGGCCAGCGGGACGTACCGCTTTCCGAAGAAGGAAAAAGACAGGCTCTGTACTGGAAACACGAACTGGCCGACATTCCCTTCACCGAGGCGTGGACCTCCGACCTGCCGCGCTGCCTCAGCATGACTCGACTCGTGCTCGAAGGGCGCCGCCTTCCGGTACGGCCGGACGCAGCCTTCCGAGAAATCGCCCTTGGGGACTGGGAAGGCATGACCAAAGCGGAAGTGGAAGAACGCTTTCCCGGAGCCATTGCCGAAAGAGGAAGGGACTTCTGGAGTTACGTGCCTTCGGGCGGAGAATCCTTTTCCATGCTGGCAGGCCGCGTCCTTCCCGCCCTGCACCGTCGTCTGTCCGCGCTGTCGCCGGACGGCACCGCCCTGCTCGTTGCTCATGCCGGAGTCAACCGCGTCATTCTCATGCGTTACCTGGCTCTGGGCATGGCCGATTTCTTTGCCCTGCCTCAGCCCTACGCCGCCTGTACCAGACTCCGTTTTTCCGCAAAGGACCTGGCCCAGCTTGTCTGATGCGTGCAGCCGCGCCGCACTGCAATGACGGCGTCACCCTTTCCATTCCGCCTGTTCCGTCCCGTGCATCCCCTTTCAGAGACCACGCAGTAAGGGGATAAACGTCGTTCCGTGCCGCGCGCCCCACTGCCATACTTCATCCGTACACGGGCATTTCAAAACAAATTTTCTCTCTTCCCCCTCTGTGACTTATCTTTTACTGTTACTCCAAGGCAGTTTTACGATAAAAACAATTTTTTATCGTATCTTTTTCCATTACAAAAATAAAATATATTCTTATTTAGCATCAGATATGAAACAGAAAGGTATTGTGATTTAAATTGCAAGCCTTTTTTCCGCTGTTTCAAAAAAGTTCCTTTAATTTTCCTGCAGCACCTTGACGAAAAAATCTTATTTCAATATGGTTAAAGCAAGTTTTCGAGTCAGTAACTGCTAAAGCATACGCCATGCAGTCTGACCTGAGTCTTCGCGACTCACAGGGTAAGGCGGGAAACGGCCTTGCCTCCATTACAATGCTCCGGCATGGAAAGAAAACCAGAAAAGCAGCGATGCGGGTTCTTCCCGCAGACACCTGTTCCTGTTGGCTGCCTGTTCAGTGTTTTTTTCAGTCGTGAGCATACTATGTCCAAAATTTCCATGAAGACCATTCCCGTCGCCCAGGCCGTCGGCACGGTGCGCTGCCATGACATCACCCGCATCGAGCCGGGCGGAGACAAGGGACCGGTGTTCCGCAAGGGACACGTGGTCCGCGAGGAGGACATCCCCGTTCTTCTCAGCGTGGGGAAGGAAAATCTGTATGTCTATGAATCTCTTCCCGGTCAGCTGCACGAAAACGATGCGGCCATGCGCATAGGCAGGGCCGTTGCCGGTCGCAACCTCTCCTTTTCCGACATCAAGGAGGGACGCATCAACTTCCTTTCCGACGTACACGGGCTTCTGCGCGTGGACGTGCCCGGGCTTCTTGCCGTCAACTCCTGCGACGAAATCGTCCTCGCCACGCTGCACACCATGCAGGAAGTGCAAAAGGGGCAGGCCGTGGGCGGCACCCGCGTCATCCCCCTGCTCATCGACGAAGAGAAAATCACGCATCTTGAGAGCGTCGTCACCGCTCCCGTCATGGAAGTGCTGCCGTTCCGCTCCCTGAAGATTGGCATCGTCACCACCGGCAACGAGGTCTATACCGGGCGCATCAAGGACGCCTTCGGCCCCGTGCTGAAAAAGAAAGTTGAAGGCCTCGGAAGCAGCATTCTCGGTCAGAGCTTTTCCGACGACTCCATAGACATGACGGTCTCCGCCATCCGGGACTTCATCGCCCGCGGCGCCGAGATGGTGGTCTGCACGGGCGGCATGTCCGTGGA
>CALUPQ010000180.1 GCA_944322695.1 uncultured Mailhella sp.
GCGGTGCACAGGAAAGGCCGGACCGGGGGAGCAGATGCCGGGAAGAGAAGGGCGGAGTCATCCGGCATGGCCGGGGCTTGGCCGTATTCCCGGTCCGGGGTCCGGGCGAACAAGCACGTCTTTTCCCCGTTCCCCGCAGGCTTCGGGCCGGGGCACCCGGAACGGGCGTTTTTCTTAGCGTTCCTCGCGGTTTTCGGGCCGACGTTGCCGGGCGCGGACGCGTTCTTTCCGAAGGCGTCCGCTTTTTCCCTTCAGGAGGGGGGAAAGTCCGAAAACCGTTCTTGACAGCGGTTTTTCACGGATACATTATCGACGGCGAGACGTTGCGGACCGTCGTGTTTTCTCATGCTCCGGCGAGCGGCCTTCACGGGGCGGCCGCCGCACGGCGCGGGCGTGGTCCGGCGTCACAGAAAAGAGTACGCGCATGGCCAACAGCAACGGATTTCATCTGTCCAACCTTCAGTATTGGCGCGAGTTGAAGATTCTGGCGGAAAGAGCGTCGCGGGACGTGCTTTCCGGCCTGCTGAATCGAGAAACGGCCACGGGGTACATCGAGCAGTGCCTCAGGCACATGCACGAAGGAGAGGCGTGCGCGCTTTTCATCATCGACCTCGACAACTTCAAGCAGGTGAACGACACGCTGGGGCATCTGGCCGGCGACCAGGTCATCCGGCTTGCGGCGCGGGCGCTTTCGGGGTGCTTCCGCACCACGGACATCGTGGGGCGTCTCGGCGGGGACGAGTTCTTCGCGCTGCTTTCGGGCAGCATTTCGGAGGAGGCGGCGCGGGAGAAGGCGCGCGCCATCTGCGAGGCGCTGCAGTTTTCCATAGGCGTGAACCCCACCCTGCACGTGAGCGCGAGCGTGGGCGTGTACATCGCCACGGGCGAGACGCGGGAATTCGAGAAGCTCTACGAGCGGGCGGACGCCGCGCTCTACGAGGCCAAGGCCGAAGGCCGGAACCGCTACCGCATCAGCGCCGGGCAGCGGGCGGCGGAATCCAGGCCCGACGCCGCCTCGGTGCCGTACACGCCGGTGCAGCTTCGCGCGCTTCTTGAGCACATGGAGGAGGGCGTGGCCCTCGTGGAAGTGGGGGAGACGCTGAACGTGGTGTACGCGAGCCCCTCGCTGTTCCGCATGGTGGGGGCGGACGAGGCGCGCGTTTCCCTGCCGTGTCCGCTTCCGGTGTTTTCGTGCATACATCCCGACGACGCGGCCGAGTACGAAAGGCGGCTGCGCGACGCGCTGGCCGGGGGAAAGGCTCTGGAGCACGGGCATCGCTTTTCCCGCGGGGGCGCGTGGCACTGGTGCCGCGTGCGGGCCATCCGCACCCCCCGTGTCCGGGGGCAGGAGCGTGCTGCTCGTGCTCGTGAGGGACATTTCCGCCGCGCGCAAGAACGAGGATTTGCTTCTTGAGGACGGCGAGCTCTTGAAGCTCTCTCTTGAGCGGGGCTCGCGCGTGCTGTGGGAGGTGGACGTGGCCTCGCGCACGTTCCGGCTGTTCAACGGCCGGCGGCGGATGTTCATCGACGGAGTGAGGCTGGAGAACTTTCCCGAAGGGCTCATCGAGAGGGGCTGGGTTCATCCCGATTCTGTTTCCCGTTTCCGAAAGTTTGCCGAAGAGCTGCTCGGCGGCAGGCCCGCCGGGGGCGGGGCGTTCATTCTGCGTCACAAGATGAGCCGCAGGTTCGGCTGGTTTTCCCTTTTCTACCGCGCGCTGCCCGACAGGGACAGGCTGCCGCTCAAGGTCATAGGCATAGCCGAACCTCTGAGCGGAGGACTGGGGGGCATCACGGGCAGGGACAGGCTGTGGGAGTCGCTGCGTCCCAACCTGTTCTGCTACATCCGGACGGACCTTTCGGCCGACTGCGTGGAGGACTTGTGGGTGGAAGGGCATACGCTCAGCGAGCAGATGCGGGGCGCGAGCTGCCTTGAGGTGCTGCGCTGGGAGAAGAAGCGGCTCTTTCTCGACGAGGACAGGGAGGAGTTTCTTTCCGTGTTCGGACGCGAGGCGCTGCTCGACGCCTTTGAGAAGGGCGTCGAGTGGGTGACGCGCGAATACCGCCGCGTGGATGCGGGCGGCGTGGTGCGCTGGCTTTCCTACACGGCGCACCTTGCGCGCAATCCGCGCAGCGGCAACGTGCAGGCCTTCGGCTTTCTTCAGGACACGGAGCGCAGGCACGCGCGGGAGGCGGCGCTTGCCGAAAGCGTGCGGGACTTGCCCGTGCACGGCATCTACGGCCGGGACATGGCGAAAAAGCTCGCGGAAAACGCGCTGGAGAACGTCGGCTCGCCGCTGCACATGCTGGCGCTCGTGCGGGTGTTCGGCCTTGCGGGGCCGGAGGCGGAGCGCAGGCGGCGCTTCATCGCCATGGCCTTTGCCCTGCTGCTGGGCTCGGACTGCGTCATAGGCGAGAGGGGGGAGGACGCCTTCACCGTGTTCCGGCCGGACGCCGCGCCCAGGGCGGTGACGAGGCAGCGCATGGACGAGGCCTTCGCCTTCGTGCGGCAGACCCTTTCCGACGGAGGAGTTTTGACCGCGCCGCGCTTCGTGGCGGCCGTGGCCTGCGCGGACCTTTGCGGCACGGACTACGACGAGCTTCTGGAGCGGGCGCAGGAGTGCTGCGCCGCGTGGGAGAGCGCCGCGGCCGATTCCGTGATATTTCTCGACGGCGTGGACGCGCCCGTCGCGCCGCGCCCCGTGCAGCAGAGCGGAAGGCAGCCCCTGCCCGAAGAGTTCGGAGCCACGCGCCTGCCTTCCGTCGGTTCCCTTTCCGACGAGGAGAAGGACGTGGCCCTGGCCTGCCTTTCCGCCCTGCTTGCGGACGACTCGCCGGACGTGGCCATGGTGCCCCGCGCGTTCGCCTGCGTGAGGCGTCGCGCCTTCTTTCGACCTCCTTCAGCTGCCGCGCCCCGTCGGCGGGCCGGACGAAAACGCTCCGGTGCCTTTCGGGTGTCCGCAGCGCGTCCGCTTCTTTGCGGAAGCCCGGCCCGGGCGTCTTCTTTCCCGGGGCATACGGAGCCGCTTTTGCCGGAGTCTGCCTGTTCCGTGTGGAAGGCCGGCGTTTTTCAGCGTTCCGCGCCCGGTTCCTGACAGGAGGCGCGTTCTTCCTCCTCCAGCGCAAGGCGTTGCTCTTTCGTGAGGCATTCGTCGGCCTCGACGCTGTCCCTCTGCTCTCTGGTCTTCAGAAAATTGGTATAGACGCAGGGGTTCTGGCAGCCCCGGAAGTTGCCCCAGTTGATGCGTCTGCCCACGAGCTGACTGACCTCGTCCACGGCCACGTAGCCCACGAACTCCCAGCGGGGATGGGTGGAAACCGTGTCCGGCGTGGTCAGGTCTCCTTCCTTTCTGGCGTGGCGCAGGGTGCTGCCCGCCGGGAACCAGCCCACCGGAACGTATATCTGGCGGATGATGCCGTCGTGGACGGACAGAACGTAGCGGATGCGCGGCCTGTCATTGAGCCGGGGGTTGTGGATTCTCCAGCTCGACCTCGTGTAGTCGTAGAGGTCCGTTTCCGGAATGCCTTCATAGTAGGTTTTGTCGCTGAGGCGGATGACGAGGGAGTCCGCGGGAAGGTCGGAGGGGGAAACGGGCCTCCCCGAATGGGCCAGCCGAAATTCCTGCACGGTCTGCTTGCCCCGTTCCCGGGAATGATGCCCGAGCTGACGGTTGGTCAGGTTCTGTATGCCCACGGTGTCGATGACCGCGGCCTCCACCTCCAGCGCCATGGCGTTGTCTTTGAGGCCGGAACGCAGTATCCGGATGGTCGGCCAGCGGTGCTGCCTGTAAAGTTCCCGTATTTTTCTGGCGCATTCGTGGTCGTCCGGTCTGGTCAGGTGGGCAAAGCACCGGTCGCCTTTGCCTTCGCCCACATAGAAGGGCGGCGTGTCCGCGCCGTCGTCCTCATAGTAGGCATAGACGTAGCTTTGCAGGTCATTCCGGCAGTCTTCGTCGAAGAAGAAGCCCGCCTGACGCAGGTCCTCGTTCGAAGGCCCGTCCTTGATGATTTTTTCCCAGTCCATGAAACTCTCCTGTCTGATGATGGGCGTCCTGGCGGACGAGCCTGCGGCGGAGCGTCCGGCCCGGGCGTGACGCCGGAAAGACGCTAAAGCGTAGCCTGTTGCCGTTTCGCTTTCAACGGGCTTTCGGGAAAAAAGGCGGGCAGGGGGATAGGCGGCGAGCCTCGGCATGGACGGAGACGCACGTCCCGCACGAGCCGCGGCGAAAAGGTCGCTGGGCGAGTTCCGGCATGGACGGAGGCGCAGGCTGCCGGTCAGGACGGCAGGGCTTGCCTTTTGGAAGGGACGTGGTTATCTCTATTATCAAGAATAATTACTGATAATGAGAAACCCATGACACGCAGGACCGGCATATCGTGCGCCTTTTTGTGCAGCCTGCTGGCCCTTTCCGGGGCCGGCCCCGCATCCGCGGAAGTTTTCCGTCCCACACCCGACCTTTCCATGGAGCATTCCGTCATGAACGACAACGGTTTTCGCATCGTGGCGCGCGGCGACGCGGCCGTGCCGCCCCTTACGGCTGAAGAGGCGGAGGTCATTCTCCGCAAGGCCACGGAAGTGCCGTGGTCCGGCGAATATGAGAACAACACGGCGGCGGGCACCTATCTGTGCCGTCAGTGCGGCGTGGCGCTGTACCGCTCGTCGGACAAGTTCGATTCCGGCTGCGGCTGGCCCGCCTTCGACGACGCGCTCGAAGGCATGGTGCTCCGCCTTCCCGATGCCGACGGCCGCCGTGTGGAGATTGTGTGCCATCACTGCGGCGCGCACCTTGGCCACGTGTTCGAAGGCGAGCGCCTGACCGCAAAGAACACGCGCTACTGCGTCAATTCCCTGTCCATGAGCTTTGCGCCCGCAGGCAGCGACAGGGAAAAGCGGGGGCTGGCCCTGTACGCGCAGGTGCGCGGCACGCAGGTGGCGGTGCTGGCCGGCGGCTGCTTCTGGGGCGTGGAGGACGGCCTGAGCAGGCTGCCCGGCGTGGTGGACGTGCGCTCAGGCTACACGGGCGGGCACGCGGACCGGCCTTCCTATGAGGACGTCTGCCGGGGCGACACCGGCCACGCCGAAGCCGTGCTGGTGCGCTTCGACCCGGCGAAGGTGAGCTACGAAACCATCGTGCGCCGCTTCTTTGAGATTCACGACCCCACCCAGCTCGACAGACAGGGGCCGGACGTGGGCAGCCAGTACCGTTCCGCCGTGTTCTGGCTCGACGAAGACCAGAAGGCCACGGCGCAGAAGCTCATGGACGAGCTGCGCTCCCTGGGGTACGACGTGGTGACGCGTCTGGAGCCTGCCGGAGCCTTCTACGAGGCCGAGGCCTGGCATCAGGACTTTGCGGCGCGTACCGGCCGGGGAGCCTGCCACCTGCCCGTGCCGCGCTTCGAGCGGCGGGCCGACGGCACGCCCGCGCCTTCGGCAAAAGCGCGCGGATGAGCCTTTCTTCATGAAAGCCGCCCGCCCTCCGGTTCCGCCCTGTGCAGGCCCGGGAGGCGGGCTTTTTCGTGTCCGGGCCGGTGAGCCTTCGTGCCGTCAGGGGGATGCGCCCTGCCTGTTTGGGAATGCCCGGGAGGAGAGCGGCGGGCCGGAGGGAAAGGCCCTTTGTTTTGCGGGGAGGAGAATCGCGCGGGAAGAGGCGGCGGGACTTTCGCGTGGGCGCGGGGGCCTTTACGGAAAAGCCCCATGTTGCCTTGAGGAGTCGGATTTTCCCGTGGGGCCGGTGAGCCTTGGATGCACAGGGGAACGTCAAAGCCACGGAAGAGATTTTCGCGGGGCGCAGGGGAACCTTC
>CALUPQ010000181.1 GCA_944322695.1 uncultured Mailhella sp.
CGAAGGCGAAAAGCGCATGAAGGCGGCCCTCAAGGGCATCGACGAACTGCGCCAGTATGTGGACAGCCTCGTCATCATTCCCAACGACCGCCTGCTCGCCATCGCTCCCAAGAACGCCAAGGTCACGGAAATGCTCAAAAAGGCCGACGACGTGCTCTACGACGCCGTGCGCGGCGTGACCGACCTCATCACCAAGCCCGGCCTCATCAACGCCGACTTTGCCGACGTGCGCACGGTCATGAGCCGTCAGGGCATGGCCCTCATGGGCGAAGGCCGCGCCTCGGGCGACAACCGCGCCCTCGACGCCGCCAAGCGCGCCATCACGAGCCCCCTCCTGGAAGACCTTTCCATCACGGGCTGCAAGGCCATGCTGGTGAACATCACCGCCAACGAAGACCTCGGCATGGACGAATTCAGCACCGCGGCCTCCTACATTGAGGAAGCCGCCCGCGGCGCCAACGGGGAAGACCCGGAAATCGTGGTGGCCATGTCGCTCGACGAAAGCTGCAGCGAAGAAATCCGCATCACCGTCATCGCCACCGGCATCGAGCCCGAAGCGGAAAAGCCCGCCAAGAGCAAGGGTACCGTGGTGACCATGAACGAAGGCCGCGAGCAGAACGTGCCTCCCGTGGTGCAGGGCTACAACTCCCGCCAGCGCCACGCCCGCGACGTGTCGAAAATCCTGTCCCGGTCCGAGCATTACAGCGACTACCCGCAGGACGATACCGACATCCCCACCTATCTGCGCTACAAGGAACGTGCCAAGCAGTACCAGGAGCCGGTTGAAGACTTCACCATCGAAGAAGACGACAGCCCCGCCTACCTGCGCAAGCAGAATCATTGACGTAAAAGCCCCCGGCCAGAAAGCCGGGGGCTTTTTCCAAGGAAAAGAAAGAGGAGCGGGGGAAGGAGGAAACCCTTTTGAAAAAGGGCTTTCCTACTTCCCCCGCATCCCCATCCTCCTTCCGAAAACGTTTAATGGTTCGAGGGAAAGGCAAGGAGCCCCTCCACGTGCAGGAAAAAGGAAAGGGAGGACGCTGATTGGCATTTTGAAGGGAAGGCGAGCCTCCCGGTCTGCCCAAACCGATTTCCTGCATTGTGTTTTTCCATGTTCAGGGGGGGGAACCCTCACGCCGGAACGCCGCGCCTGTCGCTTTTCGCCGCCGCTCCGCAAAGTTCCCGCAAGCGCCTGCCCGGTTCCGTCACAACGGCAACGCCTCCGGCCGGTGGCGGTTGCGTCCACGGCCTTGCGTGTTTCCGGCCTCCTTAGCTTGTTCCTCTTGGCCTCCCCGCCTTGCCGTCACTGAGACAGGAAATTCTGAACCGCGGCGCATAGGCCGATGACACTGCGGCGGAATAAAACCTTCCTGCGGACGGCACGATGGACAGGAGCATCCTCTTATATTTTCCGTCGGACTGCCGCCACAGGGAAATTTCGAACGCTTCGGCCAGGAACTTGCGGCCGGAAAGAAAATGTTACATGGCTGAAATTCCGCAAACGGCAGGCAAAAGGCATTGTTTCGACAGAAAATGCGTTTCGTGGCCCCTTGCCTCCGTGCAGAATCTCCGGCATAGAGACATTTCGACCCCCGGCTCTTTTCCGCATGACGGAAAACAACGACAACTCAAGCTGTTACGGGGCAGCGCTGCTGCCTTTGAGCGTTTTATCTTTGAAAAAGTAAAACGCGAGGCGGAGGCACGACGCCGCCCGCCCCATCGTTTGCGGAAAAACCGCGCTTTTCCGCGAAACGACAGGCCGTATGGTTTGAAAGGCAACGCATTTCAAACTGAAAATGCTCTTTCACGGAGGAATCATGAAAACGACACGTCTCGCCGCGGCGCTTCTTCTTGCCGCAACGCTTCTCGTCTCCCCCTGCCTCGCCGCCGACCTTCCCTCTTCGGGCAAGCTGAACCCTGAACAGGCCACGGAACTCTATGCCGCACAGAAGGACGGCCTCGTCGTCCTTGACGTGCGTACGGACGCCGAATTCAATGCCGGTCACGCCCCGGGCGCGCTGCACATTCCCGTGGACGAACTCGCCTCCCGCGTGCAGGAAGTACCGGAAGGAAAGCCCGTGCTCATCATCTGCCGCTCCGGCGTGCGCGCCTCCAACGCCTACAAGATTCTGCGCAAGGCGGGCAGAGATGCGGAAAACCTTTGGTTCCTCTCCGGCTATACCGATTACGGCACGGGCACGCCCCGCTTCCATAACTGACACTGTCGGGGCCTGCCGTTTTCCGGGCGGGCCCCGCTTCGAATCTGTGCCGGGGCTTTTCCCAATGTTTCCCTAGCGGCACACGCGTCACGCAGTCCGCCCTCCCCGTGCGCATGCGGGTAAAAAACGAAAGACGAGCAGACCGCCCATTCCCCTCTGTGAAAAGTCGGAACGGAACAAAGGCCCCTTCCTTCAGAAATTGCCACGGCGCCAGCGGATGATGAAGCCCCCGCCCGGACATGAAGGCCGCTTATACGTCGGCCCCTCTTCAAGAAAAAGCGCTGCCCCCCTCTCCTTTCGCCATAGAGGTGCGGCATGCCCCACGGCGGGGCGCAACGCACCCCACTCTCCTCAGACGTCGGTCGGCAGGACGAAACGGTCATGCCCTTCCCTGCCTCTGTCGCCGCCCCCCCCATGACAAGAGGCGCATGAAAAAGGCTCCGGAACGCCCCGCGCCTTTCCCCTGCGGGCCGCGGTCACATCGGCCCCGGCTGCGGACCCTCAGCTCTGCTGCCGCTCCCCTTCCTTTTTGAGTTCGCGCAAGTGCCAGTACACCGTCACCGTGGAAATGCCGGTATAGCTGCTCACCAGCGGCACGGCGTTGCGGTGATTGAAAACGCCCTTCTCATGCAGAGCGGCGATGATGCGCTTGGCTCTGTTTCTTCCGGAAATGCCGTATTTCGCGTCCACTTCGGCGCAGGTTTCCGCAATGATGTCTTCAAGCCGCACCGGCCCCGTTCCCCAGATGCGCATCTCCTCCCTGGCATGCACCTGTTCCGGAAAAAGCTGGGAGACGATATCGATGAACGGCGCCTCAAGATTCAGAGCGATGGACAGGCTGCCGATACAGCGCCCGTGCGGATTCATGACGGGCGACACGCCGACCTTCAGCCTCTGCCCCGCCTTGCCGCGACAGAAGTAGGCTTCCCGCTTGTCTATCTTTTCCAGCACTGTTTCCAGGCCCTCCTGCTGGATGGGGTCGCCCACGTTTCTCAGGGAAAGTCTGGCGTTGGCCGAGGCAATGACGGAGTGCTCCGGGTCTTCCAGCGAGTGCACCACGATTTCGCAGTGTTTTCCCAACAGGGTGGAAAGCGTGGGCACCAGTGCGGCGACACTGTTCATGATGGCCCGGTCCTCATCGGAAAAAGGCGTGCCGAGAAAAAAAGGCGCCTGGGAAAAACGTTCGAGCAGAGCCCGATTGAAACTGTGGGAAGATACTTGGGACATGGACATTCTCCGCTCGCGCGTCCGGCCCGGAGCGGACGCCATACAGGTTGCATATCACCCGCTCCTGTTAGCATTCTCTATGGAGAAGGGCAACAGCACCACCCCCCTTCAGCGCTATTTCATAAAATATCCTTTTTTTTCAATATGATGAATTTTAGAAAAACATTTTTTCTTATTTTACTATAATTTTTTATTGTTATTAAACAAAATCTTTGCTAGATTCTCTTCAAGGCCGAAATCGCACTGTCGATGCCGCCCGATTCGGCCCCCCTGCTTTGTGAATCTCAGTCAAAGGAGAAAGCCATGCCTCAGTCCATCAATCTCACCGGTGTGCTCTGTTACGACCCCGACCGCTGCTGGAACGGCTATACCCTGCTGCCCTGCAGCACCGTTCATTCCGGCAAGGGCGCCGTCCTCATCGATATGAACGGCGAAGTCGTGCAGACCTGGGAGGGCGTTCTCGGAGCCTACCACAACATTCTCTTCCCGGACGGCAGCATCATGGGCACCTCGGGCATCAACCCGGGACACCGCCATGACAACAAGGACCTCATCCATGTGGACTTCAACAACAACCTTCTGTGGAAGGTGGACAACACCACGGAAGTGAATCTGCCGGACGGTTCCATCGTGCCCTCGGCAAGACAGCATCACGACTTTCAGCGCGCCGGAAGCCCCACGGGCTACTACTGTCCCGGTCAGGAACCGGACCCCAAGGGCAACACCCTATTCTGCTCCACGAAGATGGTGAACCGTCCCGACATCACGCCGCATCCCATCGCCGACACCTGGCTCGTCGAAGTGGACCAGGAAGGCAACGTGCTCTGGGACTGGCTGATTACCGACCACTGGGACGAAATGGGCTTCAGCGACATCGCCAAGGCCGTGTACTTCCACAACCCCATCATGCACGCCGCGGGATACACCAAAGAAACCTACTTCAACAACTGCGCCTACCTCGGCCCGAACAAGTGGTATGACGCCGGCGACGAGCGCTTCAACCCGGAAAACATCATCGTTGACATCAGAAGCTGGAACGTCTCCTTCATCATCTCCAAAAAGACGAAGGAAATCGTGTGGCGTCTCGGTCCGGACTACGTGTCCGACCCGAAGCTGAAGGCAATAGGCGCCATCATCGGCCAGCACCACGTGCACATGATTCCCAAAGGCCTGCCCGGCGAGGGCAACATTCTCCTCTTCGACAACGGCAGTCAGGCCGGATTCGGCAACGGCACGCAGGTGTCTCCCAACGGCATCTACACCGAGCGCCGCGGCTACTCCCGCGTGCTGGAGCTCAACCCCGTCACCATGGAC
>CALUPQ010000182.1 GCA_944322695.1 uncultured Mailhella sp.
CGCCCTGCACTTCGGCGCACATGCGCACGCAGCGGCCGCAGAGAATGCACTTGGAAGGGTCGCGCTCGATGCAGGGGTTGCTCTGGTCCTTTTCCATCTCGGGGCGGTTGTATTCGTAGCGGACGCGACGGATGCCCAGATTGTTGGCCACGCGCTGCAGTTCACAGTTGCCGGAACGCGAGCAGGCGAGGCAGTCCGCGGGATGGTTGGCGAGCAGGAGCTCGACGATGTTCTTGCGGGCCTCCAGCACTTCGGGGTCGTTGGTGAACACTTCCATGCCTTCGCTCACCTTGGCAATGCAGGCGGGAATGAAGGAGCGGGCCTTCGTCACCTTGCACACGCACACGCGGCAGGAGCCTTCGGGGCGCAGCAGCGGATGGTAGCAGAGCGTGGGAATGTTGATGCCGACAAGTTTTGCGGCTTCCAGGATGGTGGCGTCCGCAGGGGCGGTCACTTTCTGGCCGTCTATAGTCAGAGTAACGGTATCACTCATGATGGTTCTCCTCGGAAAGCCGGGCTTACCCGCGGCTGATGGCGCCGTGCTTGCACTTGTCCATGCAGGTGCCGCACTTGATGCATTTGTTGGGATTGATCAGGTGGGGTTCGCGCACCTTGCCGGTGATGGCGTTCACGGGGCAGTTGCGGGCGCACAGGGTGCAGCCCTTGCACTTTTCAGGGTCAATCCTGTACTGCAGCAGCTTCGTGCAGACGCCGGCGGGGCATTTCTTGTCGTGAATATGGGCTTCATATTCGGAGCGGAAGAAGCGCAGGGTGGACAGCACGGGGTTGGGGGCCGTCTGACCGAGGGCGCAGAGCGAAGAGGTACGCATGGTGTGGGCCAGTCTTTCGAGTTCCTCGATGTCGCCGTCGCGGCCTTCGCCGTTGCAGATGCGCTCCAGAATTTCCAGCATGCGCTTGCTGCCTTCGCGGCAGGGGGTGCACTTGCCGCAGCTTTCGGCCTGCGTGAAGGTGAGGAAGAAGCGGGCGAGGTCAACCATGCAGGTGTCTTCGTCCACCACGACCAGGCCGCCGGAGCCCATCATGGCGCCCGCCGCGGTGAGGGAGTCGTAATCGACGGGGTTGTCGAGCAGGGAGGCGGGCAGGCATGCGCCGGAAGGTCCGCCTATCTGCACGGCCTTGAACTTCTTTTCGTTCTTGATGCCGGCGCAGATGTCGAAAATGATGTGGCGCATGGACACGCCCATGGGAATTTCCACGAGGCCGGTGTTGCGCACCTTGCCGGTGACGGCGAAAATCTTGGTGCCCGGAGACTTTTCGGTGCCGTCCTGACGGAAGGCGTCCGCGCCTTCGGTGATGATGCGCGCGATGTTGGCGAAGGTCTCGACGTTGTTGAGCACCGTGGGCTTTTCCCACAGGCCCTGCTTGGCCGGGAAGGGAGGACGCACGCGGGGCATGCCGCGCTTGCCTTCGATGGAGCGCATGAGGGCGGTTTCCTCGCCGCACACGAACGCGCCGGCGCCCTGCTTGATTTTCAGGTGGAAGCTGAAGTCCGTACCGAGGATGTTGTCGCCGATGAGACCGAGGGCTTCGGCTTCGGCAAGGGCGATGCCGAGGCGCTTGATGGCCAGCGGATATTCGGCGCGCACATAGACGTAGCCTTCGGTGGCGCCGGTGGCCCATGCGCCGATGAGCATGCCTTCGATGACGGCGTTGGGGTCGCCTTCAAGGACGGAGCGGTCCATGAACGCGCCGGGGTCGCCTTCGTCGGCGTTGCAGAGCATGTACTTGGGCTCGGCAGGTTCGGAAGCCATGAACTTCCATTTCAGACCGGTGGGGAAGCCCGCGCCGCCGCGGCCGCGCAGGCCGGACTTGTAGACTTCCTCAAGGGTGGCTTCGCGGCCCATGGCAAGGGCCTTGGCGATGCCTTGATAACCGCCGTTGGCGATGTATTCGAAAATGTTTTCCGGGTCGATGCGGCCGCAGTTGCGCAGCACGAGGCGCTTCTGCAGGTTGTAGAAGAGCATGTCGCGGTAGCTGTGGCGGGGAGTCTTGCCGGTACGGCCCTGGTAATGCAGGCGCTCCACGGTCTTGCCTTCGAGCACGGTGGTCTTCACGAGCTCCTCGGCGTCTTCGGGCTGCACGCGCACGTAGAAGATGCCGCCGGGGTAGAAGATGACGAGCGGGCCGAGTTCGCAGAAGCCGTGGCAGCCGGTGACCACGATGCTCACGCGGTCGTGCAGGCCGTTGTTGTCGATGGCGGCCTGCAGGGCGTCGCGGATGTTCATGCTGCCGGAGGAGGTGCAGCCAGTGCCGCCGCAGATGAGAATCTGGTACTTTTCTTCGTGTTCCTTGCGCTCGTAGTGACGCAGGCTCAGGAGCGACCGGGCCTCTTCATGCAGCTTGTCGAGGGCGTTGACGGAGGTGAGGCGTTTGAGTTCAAGCATATCGTCCTCTCTTTTAGGCCAGGTAGCTGTCGAGGATACCGGGAATGTCGTCGGGAGTCAGACGGCCGTGGGTGTGGTCGTTGACCATCATGACGGGGGCAAGACCGCAGGCGCCGAGGCAGGCTACGGTTTCCAGAGTGAAGTTCAAATCCTTGGTGGTTTCGCCGGGCTTGATGTCGAGATGATGGCTTACCGCCTCGAGCACGGAGGCGCCGCCGCGGACATGGCAGGCCGTTCCCTGGCAGACGCGGACGATGTTTTTGCCGCGGGGGTTGAGATGGAACTGGGCGTAGAACGTGACCACGCCGAAGACTTCGGCCACCGGAATGCGCAGCTCGGATGCGATGCATTCGAGCACTTCCTGCGGCAGATAGCCGTAAACATCCTGAGCCTGCTGCAGAACGGGGATGAGCGCTCCCTTGGGATTCTGCTTGTACGGCGTCAGGATTTCCATCAGCGGAGCAAGGTCAATGGAGTTGGCCGTGCAGTTGCAAGACATGGTGGTATCCTCCTGGTACAATCCTGGAACTGGCGTGTCGTCATAACACGGTCAGGGGGTATGAAGCCTGCACCCCCACGCATGGGGATGGACCTGAAACGGACGGAACGGACATCCGGTATGCTCCGTCCGTGCGCCCGGCGGAACATTCCGTACGGAGCGCGTCTGACCCGTGGGGCCGGAACGTTTATTTTTCCGGCGACTTCGGGGCAGAATGCGCCGCAGGCATGTCGGCAATGCCCACGGCCCTGAGTATGGTGCCTTCCTCTTCCCACGCTTTCTTGAGAAACGTTTTTGCTTCTTCCCGGTTCCTGAGGACGGGGGCGACGGAATAGCTTGTCAGAGTGTTGAGAAAAGTCTCGCTCCGGGCGGCCTTTTCAAATATCCGGGACAGGCGGTCCAGCTCCTTTTCCTCCGTGCCCGCAGGCGCGAGAAGGATGAAGGAGGAATCGCCCCGGCCCGGGTCGGAAAAGCCCTTGTCGGAAAGCGAGGGAACGTCGGGCAGCGCGCTCAGACCGGTTCCGGCGAGAACCATGAGCGGATGAAGCTGTCCTTTACGGATGCGCGGCAGCGCGCCGCTCGCCGCGGCATCGACATGTCCTCCGAGCAGGGCCGTTTCGGCCTCGCCCGGCCCGCCGAAGGGCACGAAGCGCCACTGCAGCGAAGGGTCCTTCGCGGCCATCATGGCCAGCGCGATGTGCGAAGGAGTGCCGAGTCCGGGTACTCCTATGCGGAGTTCCCCTTTGTGTTTTCTCGTGGCGTCGAGAAAATCGTCCAGCGTCTTCCAGTCCGCATCGGGCCGGGTGACCAGCACGGGAGATGCCTGTCCGAAGACGAGCAGCGGTTCCACATCCTTAAGAGGATGATAGGGGACATCGTTTCTGTGCGGGATGAAGATGAGCGCATTGGTCACGCACGCGGCGAGGTTCGAGCCGTCGGGACGGGAGGAAACGAGCCTGGCCACGGCCGTCATGCCGCCGCCGCTCGGAGTGTTCTGCACGATGACGGCCGAACCGAGCTCCTTTTCCGCTTCCTTCGCCAGGGCGCGGGCGGCCACGTCAAGCGCTCCTCCCGGACTGAAGGCCACGGAAAGACGCACCGGGCCGTCTGCAAAGGCGGGAGAGACGTTTGCGGTAAGCAGGGCATACGGAAGAAGCCAGAGAAGATTCCGGCAGAGGTGTAAAAGACGCCATTTCATGATGAGTATCTCTACAAGGAAAAGTGAAATGAGCAAGCATAAAAAATTTTTTCACATAAGCACTTTGGAAAGTACCATATAACATTCTATAATGATAGTAAATTTATTAAAGCAGGTTCTTTGAGCGTTCAACCAGTTTTTTGAAGGTGTGCCGGAATTGTGGCATTCGGGGGGCTCTTTTCGGCTTCTACCAGCCGGAAAGAAGGGTCTGAAGCAGGTGCGTTTCCAGACGGGGACCGAGCACGAAGGCCAGCACGAGGGGAGCGGGGGAACAGCCCTGTCTTTTGAGGAACACGGAAAGCGCTCCGAAGAAAAGGCACTGCACGGGGCTCGAAATGCCGTCGGCCCCCACATAGGAGCCCACGAGGCAGAAGAGGAGAATGGCGGGCCAGAGCAGCCTGAAGGGCAGGCGGGCGAGGCGGGCCCAGAAGCCTGCGAGGCCGAGCCCGAGTCCCAGCAGAAAGAGGTTCCCCATGAGCAGGCAGAAAATGAGCCCCCAGTAGAATGCAGGCGATTCCTGCGGCAGGGAGGGGCCCGGTACCACGCCCACGATGGTGAGCGCGCCGAGCAGGGCCGCCATGATGGGATTTGTGGGCAGCCCCAGCAGAAGCAGCGGCGCAAAGGAGGCCATGGCCGCGGCGTTGTTGGAGGCTTCGGGGCCTGTCAGACCTTCCCACGCGCCTTTGCCGAAACGTTCCGGGTGACGGCTGAGGCGTTTTTCCAGCGCATGGGAGGCGAAGCTCGCGGTCACGCCCGCCCCGCAGGGGACAAGGCCGGTGGCGAAACCGAGAACGCTGCCCCGCAGGGCCGCCATGCCTGCGGAGCGCAGGCATACGGGGGTGACGTCCGCTTCCGCGGTGTCCTTCCGGGCGCTTCCGCCGCCAAGAAGGGCGTCGAGCAGGTCGCCGATGCCGAAGATGCCGAGCAGCAGAGAGGTGAGCTCCACGCCCCCGGAAAGCTGCCAGCTTCCGAAGGTGAGGCGGGAGGCTCCGTACACGGGGTCCATGCCCGGAAGGGCGAGCGCAAGGCCGAGAAAGACCATGGCAAGGCCGCGTCTGACGCCGCCCGGGCTGGTGAAGGCCACGAGAAAGAGCGCTCCGGCCATGATGGCGGCGCGACCGGAAGGCCCGAAGAACAGGGCCGCGCGTGAGAGCACCGGCGCAAGCAGCACCATGCCGAGCGTCGCCGCCGTGCCGCCGATGAAGGATGCGAGGGTGGCGGCGGCAAGGGCCTCCTTCGCCCTGCCGCTCCGGGCCAGGGGATGACCTTCGAAAAGCGTGGCCACGGCGTCGGCCTCTCCGGGTATTCCCATCAGTATGGAAGTGACGGCTCCGCCGTACTTGGCTCCGTAGAAGATGCCTGCCAGCAGGGATATGCCCGCCAGAGGTTCGAGAACATAGACGAGCGGAAAGAGCAGCGCCATGGCGGCCGGGGGGCCGAAGCCCGGCAGCACGCCCACGGTCATGCCGAGAAAGACGCCGACGAGGACCAGCAGCCACAGCTCGGGAGAAGAAAAGACAGAAGACAGTCCGGCCCATACGCCGGAGAAGGCGGTCATGTCCGTAAAAAGTTCTTCCATGTCAGTTCCCGGGCAGCAGAGTCGGAAGCAGACCTTCCGGCAAAGGCCATTCCAGAAGATGAACGACGCCGACCTCGAGCAGCAGACAGAGCAGTACCGGCAGCAGTACGCACTCCTTCAGGGAACAGCCCGCTCCGCGGCAGGCGATGAATCCGGCCAGAAGCGTGGCCGCGGCCCAGCCTGCCGGAACAAGGAGCGCCGTCCACAAAAGGCCGGAGGCGAGCAGAATGAAGGCTTCCCTTTTCCGGGCTCTATCGGCTTTTTCCGCCTTTTTCGGGGCAGGCAGCAGAAGAGCGCAGGCAAGAAGTCCTCCCGCCGTGACGCGCGGCCACAGGCCGGGGCCCGGCAGTCCGCCGGAAAAGGCGGGAGGGCAGGCCGTCAGAACGAGAATTCCGACAAGAAGAAAAAGGGCGCGCAGGGTGTGCCTGCGGATGAGGTCTGACGGGGAAAGCATGAGCGCTCCGGATGGAGGATGGGAAATTTTCAGGCGGTCAGAGTATAGAATAGAAGAAAAAGATGGGCAACGGAGGGCGGACAGGCCCTTTGGGAGCGAGTTTTCCTTGACAGGCGCGGCATATTCGGGGAAGGTGTCTCGATAGTTTTTTTGGAGGAACCATGCCTAAAGAAGACGCCATTGAAGTGGACGGCATCGTGGAAGAAGCCCTTCCCAATGCCATGTTCCGCGTGAAGCTGGAAAACGGTCACGAAGTGCTTTCCCATATTTCCGGTAAGATGCGCAAGTTCTACATCCGCATCCTGCCCGGCGACCGCGTGAAGGTCGAGCTCTCGCCCTATGACCTCACCCGCGGCCGCATCACCTACCGCATGAAGTAGTCATGGATGCTTTCGCCTCTCCCCTGTCCGAGGGGGGCGTTTCTGCGCAGGCCCTACGCGAGGCGTGCGCAAGGCGGCGAAAGCCCGTCAGACTTCCTGCCGCAGACCGTTCAGAGATGCTGCTGATCCGTATCGCTCCCCGTGATACGGGTCTTTTTCGTTATCTTCTGGAAGGCGGCGGCGAGCATCTTGCCATGCTGACGGTGCTGGAGCCGAAAACCGCCCTGTTCAAGCTGCTTTTTTCTCCGCATCAGCGGGAGGACGTGCTTGCCCTTCTGGAGGGCATGCGGAAAACCGTGCCCTTTGACGTGAGCCCCTGGCCCCTGTAACATGGTTTTTCCGGAACGGATGTTCCGGCATGCCCGCTCGTCGCCTCGCTTGCCCCCTGGAAGCGCTGACTTGATGCGGGCGGAGAACCCGGCCTTCCGTGCTCTCGCCGATGAGGGCGCGAGGGGCCGTAACGTTTCGAGGTGCCTATGCTGCTTGCGGGTGTCGTTGCCGTCGTTGCCCTTGTTCTCGCTCTTGCGCTCATCCTCCTTTACAACGCCATGGTGCGCGGCCGCAATCTTGCCGAGGAGGCGTGGAGCGGCATCAACGTGCAGCTTCGTCGCAGGCATGACCTCGTGCCGTCGCTGGTCGGCACGGTTCAGAGCTATGCCGCGCATGAGAAGGACGTGCTTTCTGCGGTGTCGAGTGCCAGGGAGGCGGGCATGAAGGCCTCCGGCGGCAGCGCGCACGACGTGGGTGAGGCGGAAAAGGGCCTCAGTCTTGCGCTCGGCCGTCTTCTGGCTGTGGCCGAAGCCTATCCCGAGCTCAAGGCCAACGGGAATTTTCTTCAGCTCCAGCACGCGCTTTCCGATTTGGAAAACGACATCCAGATGGCCCGCCGCTACTACAACGGCACCGTGCGCGACCAGAACAACCGCATCATGCAGTTCCCCGGCAACATCGTGGCCGGCTGGTTCGGCTTCCATAAAATGGAATACTTCGAGCTTTCCGATGAAAGCGAGGCGGCGGTGCCTCAGGTCTTTTCCGACAGACAGGATGCGGTGTAGCGCTGCTTCTCGTCGGTGCGGTGTCGCATCGGGCGGAGCGGAAAACTGCCAAGTTCCGTCTCGTGTCCCTCTCTGCTTCTTTTGCACGCCCTGCACGAGCAGAGCCTGCCGGAGCGGAAGGGCCGGGGGAAGCGTACCCGTGCCGCCGGGGGAAAGAAGGACCCGTCTTTTGCAAGGCACGCATACGGCGGAAGACGCGGACGGAAAAGAATAAGGGAAGGAGCGGCGCTTCTTCCCTTTTGTCATATGGAGGGAATATGAAGCAGTGGTTCGCGGCTTTTGTGCTCTGTCTGCTCATGACGGCGGAGGCTCTGGCTTCGCCCGTACGCGTACGCAGTTTCGACGCCGCCATCGAGGTGCTCGGCAACGGTGACATCGTGGTGAGCGAAACGCTGCACGTGGACATTCCCGCGGACGGGGAGTTTCACGGCATATTCCGGGATATCCCGGTGGTCACGCGCTGGCGGGAGCAGGGGCGCGCTTCCATGGAGGTGCTGGAGGTTCGTCTTGACGGGCGGCAACTCGCTGCGGACGATGTGCGCCGGGAATCGCAGATGGTGCGCGTCTATCAGCGGGACAGGCAGAAGCTGCTTGAGCCCGGACTGCACGAGTTTTTCCTTTCCTACCGCATGACGGGACAGGTGGGACTGTTTGACGACAACGACGAACTGACCTGGAACGTCACGGGAAGCGCGTGGGAGGAGCCTGTGGATAAGGCCGCCTGTACCGTGGTCTGCCCGCCCGGGGCGCCCTTTTTCGGACAGAAGGCCTGGCTTGGAAAGCCCGGAAGCAGGGACTCTGCCGTTTCCATGTCGCATGAGATTGTGGACGGGCGGCTTGTCATGCATTTTTCCGCGCAGAGGGCCGTGCGGCCCGGGGAAGAGTTCACCGTGGCCGCAGGCTGGAAGAAGGGCTTTGTCACGCTGGAGAAGGCGACCGGCTCCGTATCCGGCACGCTGCTTCTTGCCCTGCTGGATGCGGCGGTCTTTCTTTACTTTTTTCTTGCGTGGTTCCTTACCGGGCGCGACCCGAAGAAGGGCGTCATCGTGCCCCTGTTTCATCCTCCGCTTCTGGCGCGCGGAAACAAGGACGGAAGGAAGGGGGAGACCCTTTCTCCGGCGGCGACGGGTTATCTGTTCCACAAGACGAACCTGACTCCGGGCTGTTTCGGGGCGGCGCTCATTTCTCTGGCAGGGCGTGGCTGCTGCTCCATTGAAGGGCATGCGAAGGACGGCTTTCTGCTCAGACGGGGTACGGGAACCTCTCCCTATGCCGAGGAAAACCGTATTCTGGAGCGCATGGAAGAGCGTGTTCCCGTGGACGGGGAACACGGCGAAGTGTTGTACGATATGCGCCGTGCCATGGCCGTGCAGCTTCGCCGCGACTACGGGAAGATGTGGAAGGGAGGAGGCGGAGGGCTTCTGCAGGGGCTGTTCGGCTCGGTGTGGACGTTCATCGGCATGGCTGCGGTGATGATTTCGCTTGCGGCCGTCATCGGGCATCTCACCGGGGGCGTTCTGCCCAAGGGCATCGGAGGCGTCGTCATGCCGGTGCTTTTTCTGCTAGTTCTCGGCCGGCGTTTTTTCCGTGTCTCGGCGGACCTTTTCCGTTCGGGCAGGTACGTGCCCTTTGTCTTTGCCCTTGTCGTCCAGGCGGCCATGCTTGGATTCATCGGCTTCTTCATCGTGAAAGTCAGCCGTGGCGTGCTTGATTTCCTGACGCCTTCGGAACTGGCGCTCGCCGCTGCTGCGCTGCTTATTCCCGTACTTTTTTCCTTCATCATGGACGCCCCCACGAAGGAGGCCCGCGCCCTGCTGGACGGGATAGAAGGACTGGAACTTTACATGCGCATGGCGGAAGGGCCGGAGCTTACGGCGCTGAACCCGCCGGACCGAACCCTTGAACATTACCGCGAACTTCTTCCCTATGCCGTGGCGCTCGGACTGGAGCAGGCCTGGGGCGCCCGCTTTTCACAGGTGCTGGCCTCTTCCGCCGCGCAGGAGCTTACCCCTGCCGTGGCCGTCGCCTTTTCTTCCGATGCGGACAGGAGCGTCTCGTCCCATGCCGGCTCTCAGGCATCGTCCTCTTCCTCCAGTTCCTTCGGCGACGGAGGAGGCGGTGCGGGCAGCGGCGGAGGCGGCGGAGGTGGCGGCGGCTGCTGAAAACGGCTTTTTTCTGCCGCGGAAGGCGTTTGCACATCTTATCTTTTTGGCATAGTGTACCTGTGGATAGAAGGCGGAATCGCCGCTGACCTTTTTGTACCGTTTCTGTGCCTGTAACTTCCTTTGCGGAGGTGTTTTCATGAAAGCCCGTATGATGTTCGCAGGACTGGCCGCGGCCCTCATGCTTGCCGGTTGCTCCAATATGTCCTCCTTCAGCAACCCTTTTGAGCAGCCCAGCATCACCGAAACCTATTTTTCCCAGTTCCGTGATGTGCCCATCCCCGCTCCCATGAGCACCATTCCTTCCGAAACGCTGGTGACGGTGGGGCCCGACGGCAGCAAGTTCGGCCTCGAATCCTTCAGCGGCCGTGTGGACGGTACGTCGCTCGCCAATGTCATGATGCAGAACATGGCCCGTCAGGGCTGGCAGCTGCGCGGCTCCAGCGTGGGCGTGCGCTCCGTTCAGCTTTATGAAAAGTCCCCTCACTATGCGGCCATCTTCTATCGTGAAGGCGTGGTGAACACCTCCATGGACGTCTGGGTGGTCAACGGCGTGAACGTGGACATTCTGAGCCTCGTGCCCGAGGTGCATAATTCCGTGAACAGCGGCGTGTCCTCCTATTCCGGCTCCACGTATTCCGGCACTTCCTACTCCGGCTCCTCCTATGGCGGGACGGGCTCCGGTCAGGTGACGAAACTTTCCGAATAGGTGCGCCATGGAAAAGCATCTGCTGTTCAAGCGCTTTGCGGACAAGCGGCTTCATCTCGGCGTGTGCGGTTCGGTCGCGGCTTTCCGTGCGGCCGAGCTTGTGCATCGCTGGCAGGACACCGGGGCCGGGGTGAGCGCCACGCTTACCGCGGCCGCGCAGAAGTTCATTACGCCGCTCACCTTCGAGGCCCTCGGCGCTTCGCCGGTGTACGGAGAGATGTTCTGCGGCGAAGCTCCCTTCGAGCATCTTGAGCCGGGGCAGATTGCCCATGCCATGGTCATTGCCCCCGCCTCGGCCGACATGCTGGCCCGTCTGGCGCAGGGGCGTGCCTGCGACATGCTTTCCGCGCAGGCTCTCGCCTTCGACGGACCCGTGGTTCTGGCGCCCGCCATGAACCCGCGCATGTGGCGCAACCCCGCCACGCAGGCCAACGTGGACATCCTGCGTGAAAGAGGCTTCATTTTCGTGGGGCCGGACTCGGGCGTGGTGGCCTGCCATGATGAAGGGCAGGGCCGTCTGGCCGACTTGCGCATGATTTATCTTGCCGGTCTCAAGGCTCTGACCCCGCAGGACATGGAAGGCAGAACCGTCATGCTGACGCTTGGCCCCACCCGTGAGACATGGGACGACGTGCGCTTCTGGACCAACGGTTCCACGGGCGTGATGGGAGCCTCCATAGCCGTGGCGGCCTGGCTGCGCGGCGCCGAGGTGCATGCCGTGTGCGGTCCGGTGGATGTCTGGATGCCGGAGGATGCCGCCTTCCATCGTCACGATGTGACGAGCGCCTCTCAGATGCTGGACAAGGCGAGGGAGCTGTGGCCTTCGGCGGACGTTGGCGTGTTCACCGCCGCCGTGGCCGACTTCAGGCCGGAGCCTCATGGTCCCGGCAAGTTCAAGAAGGACAGGGCAGGGGAGGGCTTCAGCCTTTCCTTCCTGCCCAATGCCGACATCCTGCGCACGCTGGCCGAGGAGCGTTCCGAGGGGCAGGTCATCGTGGGCTTTGCCGCCGAAAGCGTGCCCGACATGGATGCTCTGGGGCTTGCCGTGCATCACAAGCTGGCCGTCAAGGGAGCGGACATGATTGTGGGCAACCGCATTTTCGACGGCTTCGGCCGTGCGGCCAACCGCGTGTACGTGGCGGATTCGCAGGGACGCGACGAAGTGTGGCCCGACATGCCCAAACCGCAGGTGGCCTGGAAGATTCTGGACTGGATACGCACGCTTTCCGTATGATGGGACGTTCCGCCATAGCACGCCCGTGGCTCAAAGCCGGGTTGTTCACGCTTCTTCTGGAAAATGAGGAGCGTGTTCTTGCCCTGCGTGCCGATGAGCGCAGGAAGGACGATTCTGCCGTACGGATGCCTGCTTCCCCCCGTTCCTCTGTAGCGGAGGCGGCGAGCCGGCATCAGATGCCGCAGCCTCCTTTCCCGCAGCTGAAGGAGCGGCAGCGCCCGGCTCTGCAGCCGGCACAGAATCCGGCGAGTGCGCCAGCATCTTCCCGTGTGGCGCGCCCTGTTGCGGAGCGGAAGGCCGCCGCGGCTTCCTCCGCCGTTCTGGCCACCCCGGGCGCTCTGCCGGTGGAAGAGTGGCCGGAGCGCTGGCTTGCGCTGAAGAACCGCCGCCCTCTGCCGCCGCAGCCGCTGGTGCTCTGGACGTATGCCGGGCTTGGAGAAGACCTTACCGGTACGCCGGACGAGACCAGAAGGCAGGTCATCGTGCGCATGCTCATGGAACTTCGGCACCCCGGCGGCACGCACGTGTTCTGGCCGTGCGGTTTTGCCGGAGAGACGCCGCAGGACGGGTCGGCCCTGTTCTGGTCCGGCGTGAAGCTGTTGAATCCGAGAGTCCTGCTGCTTTTCGGCTCCGATGCCAGAGATACCCTTTCCATGCCGAAGACGCTGCTGCCCTTCTGCCAGGACAGGGTCCACGGCAGGCTCGTCATCCAGTTGCCGCGGCCGCAGTCCCTTGCCGCAGACGAAGCGTCCTTCAAGCAGGCCCTGGCCTTTCTGTCCCGTCTTCTGAGCTTCTGCGCCAAAAGAAGAGGATAGAGCAAGGCGGTCGTTATGCCGCAGGGCGGCTCCTGAAAAATTCGAATCATAAAAAAGACGGCAAAGGCTGATTTCGCCTTTGCCGTCTTTTTGTCGTTCCCGGCTGTTTTCATGGAAAGAACCCGTGCAGCGCACAGAGCCGTGCTGCAACGGGGCTCTTTCCGCAGAGAGCGCGTTTCCGTGCCCCGTAACGGGGCTATTTTTTTTCCTGCTGCTTTTTCTGCATTCTCTTTTCCTGGAGTTTTGCGGACGTGAGCCCGGCGAGCAGTCCCATGGTGGAGCCGAACACGATGCCTTCCGCCGTGTTCACGAAACCGAGGAGCACGGCGAAAATGCCGACTGAGCTGCCGATAAGGAAACCTCGAAGAATAAACGGACTCATAAAGAACCTCATGGCATGCTTTGAGCAGCCGTATTAAAAGAAAGGAGATTGTCATAATCTACGTCCGCCTGTCCTTTTGTCAATGCCGGAAGGCGGGCGGCGCGGCTCTTTGCCGCCGCGTATGAAAAAGGAGAAGGAGGACGTTCATGAATATCGTGCGCACAGGAGTGCTTGTGCTGCTGGGGCTGATGCTGACCGCCTGTGACGAGGACGGGAAGAAGACTTCCGGCAGTGCGGAGCCGCCTGCCCCTCTGGTGAAGGTGGTGGAGCTTAAGCGCATGGATGTGCCCCTGTATGCCACGTTCATGGGGCAGACGCAGGGAAGCCGCTCGGCCGCCGTCAGAGCGCAGGTGTCCGGCATTCTGCAGCAGCGCCTTTTCGAGGAAGGCGCCTATGTGGAGAAGGGCGCCGTTCTTTTTCTCATTGACGAAGCTCCCTACCGCGCGGCGCTCGCCCAGGCGGAGGGGCAGCTTGCCCAGGCGACGAGCGCTTTGGGCAACGCCTCGAAGGAATACGAGCGCATACGAAAACTCTATGCGGCGAACGCCGTGAGTCAGCAGCAGCGCGACAGCGCGCGTACCGCCTTTCTGGAAGCGCAGGCTCAGGCCGATACCGCAAAGGCCGCCGTGGATGAGGCCCGCATACGCCTCGGCTACTGCCGCGTGCGGGCTCCCTTTTCCGGCTATACCAGCCGGGAGGTGACCACTGTGGGCAGTCTGGTGAGCGGGCAGGACACGCTTACCTTCATCAACCGCAGCAACCCCATGGACGTGCAGTTTTCCGTGCCCGGCGTGGAGCTTTTTTCCATGCGCGAGATGGAGGCCCGCGGCCGGGCGGTGAGCTATGGTGAAGGTTCGGCGGCAGAGCTTCGTCTCATGGAAGGGAAGGAATACGGCAGACAGGGACGGGTGATTTTTCTGGACACCCAGGTTGATGCCTCCACCAGCGCCGTGCGTGCCAAGGCGCGCTTTCCCAATCCGGACGGGACGCTTCTGCCCGGCCAGTTCGTCATCGTGCGCGTGGGCGGGGCGAAACTTGTCGGAGCCATCATGATTCCGCAGGAAGCGCTCATGCAGACCGAGAGGGGCGTGGAAGTATACGTGCTGGATGAAGGGGACAGAGTCTCCTCCGTTCCCGTGGAACTCGGCCCGGTGTTCGGCGGATATTTTCTTCTGGAGAAAGGCCTTGAGGAAGGCCAGAGAATTGTGGTGGAAGGGCAGAACAAGGTGGTTGATGGCGGAAAGGTCAGTCCCGAGCTCATGCGGCAGGTGCTGAAATCCGATGCGCTGGATACCCCGGACTCCTCATCGGCGGCAACGGGCTCCGGCGTGGAGGATGCTCCCGCGCCCGTCATGCCGGGCAAGGAGGCTGTCCATGAGTGAGCAGACTCCGAGCACGGGAAAGGGCGGCCCGCAGGCAGAGGGCAGGGCGGTCCCCGTTGCGCCGAAGGAAGGGTTCTTCCTGCGCAGGCCCGTGCTGTCCATGGTGCTTTCCATCTTCATCGTACTGGCCGGAATCCTGTCCATCCGGGAGCTGCCCGTGGCGCAGTACCCCGACCTCATCCCGCCCACCATCACGGTGAGCGCCCAGTACCCCGGAGCCAGTCCCGAAGTCATTGCCCAGACCGTGGCCACGCCCATAGAAGAGCAGATAAACGGCGTGTCCGACATGATTTACATGAGCTCGGTAAGTTCTTCGAGCGGCTCCATGCAGATTTCCGTGACCTTTGCCGTGGGGACGGATGCTGACATGGCGCAGGTGAACGTGAACAACCGGGTGCAGGCCGCCACGCCCATGCTGCCGGAAATCGTGCAGCAGTACGGCGTGACGGTGGACACGTTTTCTCCCGCCATTCTGGAAATCGTGGCGCTGTACTCCGAAAAGGGGCGGTACGATTCCACCTATCTCAGCAACTACGCGCTCGTGAACCTGCTGGACGGGCTCAAGCGCGTGCCCGGCGTGGGGCAGGCGCAGATACTCGGCAGCAGCGGACACGCCATGCGCATCTGGCTCGACCCTCCCCGCATGGCTCAGCTCGGCATAAGCACGTCGGATGTCGCGCAGGCCGTGAACGACCAGAATGCCCAGTATTCTCTGGGCAGCGTCGGCAGTCAGCCCGGCTCCGCTTCCCTTACCATGACCTGGCAGCTGGAAGGGCAGGGGCGGCTCGTCACGGCGGAAGAATTCGGCGACATCATTCTCCGCGCGTCTCCGGACGGCGGCGTTCTGCGCCTGCGCGACGTGGGACGTGTGGAGCTCGGGGCGGAGAGCTACAACTTCGCCTGCTCCATCGACGGGGCCACCGCCGTTCCTCTGGCCGTATTTCTGGCGCCGGGCAGCAACGCTCTGGACACGGCCGGGCGCGTGGCCGCCTACATGGAGGAGCAGGCGAAGTTCTTTCCCACGGGCATGGGCTACATCGTCCCCTACGACACCACCATCTTCGTCCGTCTTTCCGTGGAAGAGGTGGTGCGCACCCTTGTCGAGGCCATGCTGCTCGTGTTCGCCGTGGTCTATCTCTTTCTTCAGGACTGGCGGGCCACGCTCATTCCCTGTCTTGCCGTGCCCATTGCGCTGGTCGGCACTTTTGCGGGCGTGTATCTTCTCGGCTTTTCCATCAACACGCTGACGCTCTTTGCTCTGGTTTTGGCCATAGGCATGGTGGTGGACGACGCCATCGTGGTGCTTGAGAACGTGGAGCGCGTGCTGCGTACGGAAGGGCTCGGCGTGGCCGGGGCCACGGCCGCGGCCATGAACGAAGTGACTTCGGCCGTCGTCGCCATCGTGTTCGTGCTGTGCTCCGTGTTCATTCCCGTGGGATTTCTCGGCGGGCTTGCGGGCGTCATGTACCGCCAGTTCGCCGTGACCATCGCCATTGCCGTCGTCATTTCCGGCGTGGTGGCTCTCACGCTTACCCCGGCGCTGTGTCTTCTGCTTCTGAGCGGGAAGCATCGTGAGCCGTGGGCTCCTTTCCGCTGGTTCAACCGCTTTTTCGACGCCCTGACCGAAGGCTTTGCGCATCTTGTGGGTTTCTTCATCCGGCACGGCGTCGTTTCCTTCGCCATCCTGCTGGTGCTTTGTGCGGCCACGGCGGAGCTTTTCGCCCGGGTGCCCACCACGCTGGTGCCGGAAGAGGACCAGGGCTCGCTCATGTGCACCATAACCCTGCCGGAAGGCTCGGCCCTGCCGCAGACGAAGGACGTGGTCATGGGCATCAGCGAAAAGATACGTGAGCTTCCCGCCGTGGAGCACGTGCTCGGCCTTGCAGGCTACGACCTCATCAACAGTACGCTGGATACCGGCGCAGGCACGCTGTTCATCCAGCTCCGCCCCTGGGGGGAGAGAGAGAAGGAGGGGCTCTCTCTTGCCGATACGCTCCGGCACATTTATGCGCTGGGCCTTCAGGAAAGCCGGGGCACGGTGCTGCCCTTCAATCCGCCGCCCATCATGGGCATGAGCAATACCGGCGGCTTCGACATGGAAATTCAGACCACGTCGGGCACGCCCGCAGAGCTTGCGAATGTGGCGGCAAACTTCGCGGCGGAGGCTTCGAAGCGTCCGGAGCTTTCCCGGGTGAGCAGCGCCTTCAGCGTGGGCTCTCCGCGGCTCTTCGTGGCGCTCGACAGGGAGAAGGCCATGATGTCCGGCGTGGACTGCGCGGACGTGTACAACATGCTCGGCGCAACGCTGGGCTCCACCTACATCAACGACTTCAACCTGTCCGGCCGTACCTTCAAGGTCATGATGCAGGCCGATGCCGCCTATCGCAGCCTGCCGGACAGCATGCGTTCTCTGTATGTGTCCGCCGCCGACGGCAGTCAGATTCCGCTGACCTCGCTGGTGACGGTAAGGACGAGCGGCGGGCCGTCCACCGTGTCCCATTTCAACGGGCTTTTGTCGGCCAAGATTACGGGCAGCCCCGCTCCCGGCGTCAGTTCCGGGCAGGCCATCGCCGCACTGGAGGAAGTGGCCGCAAGCCTGCCCCAGGGCTACGCCTACGCATGGTCCGGCGTGACGTATCAGGAGGTGGATACCGGAGGCACGGACTTCGGCGTGCTCGGCCTCAGCGTGCTCATGATATTCCTCATCCTCGCCGCGCAGTACGAACGCTGGAGCCTGCCGCTGGCCGTGCTTTCCGCCGTTCCCTTTGCGGTGTTCGGGGCCATACTGGGCAACTGGCTCGTGGGACTCAGCAACGACATGTACACGCAGGTGGCCATCATCACGCTGCTGGGGCTGGCCTGCAAGAACGCCATACTCATCATCGAGTTCGCGGTGGAACTCCGGGAACAGGGGCGTGAGCTGGAAGAGGCGGCCGTGGAAGCGGCGAAACTGCGCTTCAGGCCCATCATCATGACGTCCATAGCCTTCATTCTCGGATGCCTGCCGCTGGCCTTCAGCTCCGGCGCAGGGGCGGCGAGCCGTGTGTCCATCGGCGTGAGCGTGGTGTGCGGCATGATTGCGGCCACGGTGCTGGCCCCGCTGCTTGTTCCGTACTTCTTCGTGCTGGTCATGCGCCTTTCCGAGCGTCTGACCGGGGCGCTTCGCAGGGAGGAAAAGGCATGAAAAGGAGCCTTGCGACTCTGATGCTGGTGACGTTGCTTTCCGGCTGTTCCCTTGCCCCGGAGTACCACAGACCGGAACAGGACCTTCCCGCGTCGTGGGGAACGGACGAGACGCGCCCCGAGCCGGGAGAACTTTCCCGTGAGTGGTGGAAGCGCTTTGATGACGCGGCGCTGAACGCTCTTGTGGCCCGGGCGCTTGAGCATAACCTCGAACTTGAGGAAAGCCTCGCCAGAGTGGACGGGGCGCGGGCGGCTCTCGGTCTGGCAAGGGCCGGGCTTTTTCCCGAGATTTCCGCACAGGGCAGCGGAGAGCGAAGTCAGGCGAGCCGCGACGCCTCCGCCTCCTACGGCATGATGGAGGAGCTGGGGCTTCTGGAGGAGCGCGTCAGTCGTCTTGAAGGCGTTCCTTCGTCCGTCGCCTCTCCCTCCCGCGTGGGGACGGTGTGGTCCGGCGCGGTACAGGCCTCATGGGAGCCGGACCTCTGGGGCCGGTACCTCGATGCCGCGTCCGCCGCGCGGGAAAGACTGCTTTCCGCCGAAGACACGCGAAAGGCGCTGGAACTTTCCGTGGCCGGACAGGTCTGCTCCGCGTATTTCGACCTTCTGAACTATGAGGAACAGCTTGAACTGACAAGGCGCACGCTGGCCTCGCGGGAAGACTCCGCCGCCCTTTACGAGAAGCAGTACGCCGAAGGCGCCATCAGCGAGCTGGACATGCTCAACGTGAGAACGCAGGTGGATACGCTGAAGGACAGTCTGGCGCAGGCGCAGGTGCGGCTGGAACAGGCCGAAGGCGCGCTTCTTCTCCTGACGGGAGCTTCGCCGGAAGAAATTTTTTCGGGAAGGGCGGAGCGGGGAAAGTCGCTTTCCGCGCTGGTTGCCGTGCCGCAGCTTCCTGCCGGACTTCCTTCCGAGCTTCTGAACCGAAGGCCGGACATACGTTCCGCCGAAGCGTCGCTCCGTGCCGCGCATTTTCAGGTGGGGGAAGCGCGTGCCGCCTTTTTTCCCTCCATCAGTCTTACCGGCAGTTTCGGCACGGCAAGTACCGCGCTCGGCAGTCTTTTTTCCGGCACCGCCGGAACATGGAGCTACGGGGGCGGCGTGTCGCTGCCGCTTTTCACGTTCGGCCGCACTCTGAGCGGGGTGCGGCAGGCGGAAGCCTCCATGCGTGAGGCCGCGGCAGCCTATGCGCTGACGGTTCAGCAGGCCTTTTCCGATGTCCGCTCGGCGCTTGCCGCTCAGAGCGGCATGGCCAAAAGCGTGCAGAACCTTGCGGACGCCGCGACAAGGATGGAAAAGGCCGCCGCGCTCGCAAGAGTGCGCTATGAGGCGGGCTATTCCCCGTATCTGGACGTTCTGGAAGCCGAGCGGACGCTGTATTCCTCGCAGATGTCGCTCTCGTCAAGGCGCGCGTCGCATCTGTCCGCCATCGTGCAGGTCTGCGTGTCCCTCGGCGGCGGATGGTAAAAAAAGAACGGCGGCCTTAAAAGACCGCCGTTTCCGGCAGAAGGGCGTGCGTCCGTTCATGCAAGAAGGCGGCCAGGGGAAAAACGTCTCTTTGAGAAGAAGGCGCATCCGGCCCCCGGAACACTTGGTCCCCCTTTGCTTTCGGGCGGGACATAAAAAGAACGACGCCCTTTTGCGGAAGAAAGAGCGCCGTTCATGGGCAGGGGAACCTGTATGTGAGGAAGAGGAGGGGCCCCGCCGGGAGTTCGGCGGGGCCTTCCGCCCATGGCTGCGGACACGGACGGAATCTTCCCTTCCTCCGGGGAGGTCGTCCATGGAAGGAGGTTGTCCATGGACGGCATGTTGATTAGGTTCAGGACTCATTAAATATAAAAGATGACAATGGCAGCGAGACAAATAGCCGAAAAGAACGTGTGGGCACAACGGTCATAACGCATGGCTATTCTGCGCCAATCCTTGAGTCGGCCGAACA
>CALUPQ010000183.1 GCA_944322695.1 uncultured Mailhella sp.
AGGAAGACCTCGCGCCCTATGTGGGGGCGAGCCTTGAGGTCATGGACAGAGATTCCAGACTGATGCGCGAGGGTAAGCCCTTCCTTTTCACCAACTGCATGACGGGCCGCAACATCGACACGCTTGCCGACTGGATTATGCGCGACGCGCTGTTCGACTTGCCCGCCGAAGGGAAAGGCGTGCAGTTCAAAGAGGGAGCGGCCGCTCATGCCTGAGGCTTTCATGCAAGACGCATTCTGCCCGGACTGTTCCAGCTTTCCTTCCGCCCGGGCCTCCCTTTCCCGCATGGAGGAAGGAGCGGCGGAGCTTGCGCCCTATCTTGACGAGCCGCCCGCCATGAAAAGCGGCGTCGTGGGCAAGGTGGGGTATCTGCGACTTGACTTTCGCCGCGACGCGCGCACCGGCCGCACCGTGCTTGCCGACCTTGACAGACGGGCGCCGCTCATTGCGCAGAAGGCCCTGTACTGGGAGGAAAGCCAGCCGGACATGGCCTGCGTCATCACCATTTCGGCCACGGGCTGCATCGTGCAGGGCGACAGGCTCGCCATGGACGTGCACGCGGGCAGGGGAGCCCGGGCTCTCGTCACCACGCAGAGCGCCACCAAGGTGCACGTGATGGAGCACAACCACGCATCCAACCTTCAGCGCTTCCGGCTGGAGGAGGAAAGCTGGCTGGAATACGTGCCCGACCCGCTTATTCTGCACCGTCATGCGCGCTACGTGCAGGACACCTGGGTCACGCTGCCCGAATCGGCCTGCTTTCTCTACGGAGAAATCCTCATGCCCGGCAGGCGCTGGCACCATGAGGAGGAGCTTTTCGGCTTCGACATGTATTCCGCGGGCATGCACGTCTGCCGCAAGGAGGGCGGGGCGCCGCTTTTCGAGGAGCGCCTCGTCCTTGAGCCGGGCGTCACGGATTTCTGCGGCGCCGGCGTCATGGCCGGTTTCGAGGTGTTCGGCAGCATGTTCGCGCTGCTGCCCGGCCGTTTCGTGCCCGCGCTCAAGAAGGCGGCAGGCTGCCGCGTGACGAAGGAACTCGCCTTCGGCGTGCTGGAGCTTCCGGGAGGGGCGGGGCTTGCCCTTCGCGTGCTCGGCCACGGGGTGGAGGAAGTGCAGGCGAACTTGCGCGCGTTCCGCTCTCTGGTGAGGGAGCACGTGCTCGGCAGACCCCTTCCGCCGGAATTTCTCTGGCGCTGAGGGCTGGCCGGGAGAGCGCGTCGCGCATCCCCGCGGGAGCAACGCTGCGGCGGAGGGCGGCCTCTCCCGCCGGCAACAAAGGAGGTATCATGGGACCGGTGACACATGTTCATGCCGAACAGGAGAAAAGGTATCCGCTGCCGCGGGTTCCGGACGTGCTGCTGCGCGGGGCCGGACAGGTCATGTTCCAGAATTCCCCGTGGACGGGGCTGCTGTTTCTGGCGGGCATTTTCTGGGGCGCGTGGGAGGCAGGCAGGCCCGAAATCGCACTGGGCGCGCTTGTCGGCCTTGCCATGGGAACGCTCGCCGCATGCCTGCTCAAAGCTCCGCGTTCCGAGATTCGGGCGGGACTGCACGGCTACAACGGCATTCTGGTGGGCTGCGCGCTGCCCGTGTTCTTCGGCGGCGGCGTGGTGTGCTGGGTACTCATCGTGGCGGGGGCCTTCTTTTCCACCGTCATCATGATGGCCGTGTCCCAGGTCATGCGTTCCTGGAAAGTGTCGGCCATGACCGGGCCCTTTGTGTTCACCACCTGGTTCATTCTGCTCGCCTCCTACAATTTCGCCAACTTCAACATCGCGTCTCTGCCCCGTCCGTCGCTTCCCGTGCAGCCTTCCGAAGCCGTGGCGTCGCTGCCCGGCCTCGTGGCCGTCCTGGAAGCGAGCCTGACCGGAGTGTCGCAGGTCTTTCTCATCGACAACCCCGTCACCGGGGTGCTGTTTCTCGCGGGCATAGCCTTAAGTTCCCTGCCCGCCGCGCTGCTCGGCTGGGGAGGTTCCTTCGTGGCCATGGCCGTGGCCTTTTTCCTCGGCGCGGATGCCGCGGGCGTGGAGGCGGGGCTCTATCAGTTCAGTGCCGTGCTTACCGCCATCGGCATGGGCTCCACCTTCTATCGTCCCGGGCCGCGCGTCATCGTGTACGCGCTTTTGGCCACGGTGTTCACCGTGGTGGCGCAGGGGGCGCTCAACGTGGCGCTTGCCCCCCTCGGCATTCCCACGCTCACCTTTCCCTTCGTCATTGCCGCGTGGCTTTTTCTGCTGCCCCATGTCCGGCTGGAGCCGGAAGGGCGCGGCGCTTCACCTTCAGCCTGACGGGAGTGTTTCATGTACGCAGTCGATAGCGGAGATACCGCCTTCATCCTGTTCTGTACGGCGCTTGTATGTCTGATGACGCCGGGACTCGCCTTTTTCTACGGCGGTCTCGTGCGGCGCAAGAACGTGCTCACCATCATGATGCAGAGCTTCATTTCCATGGGCGTCATTGCCGTCGCCTGGATATTCGGCGGCTTCAGTCTGGCCTTCGGACCGGACATCGGCGGCGTGATAGGCGACATCACCTATCACTTCGCTCTGGACAAGGTGGGGGCGGACCCCAGCCCGGACTACGCCGTCACCGTGCCGTTCATCCTCTTTTTCGCCTATCAGCTCATGTTCGCCATCATCACGCCCGCGCTCATCACCGGGGCCTTTGCCGGGCGTTTCAATTTCCGCGGCTACCTGCAGTTTCTGGTGCTGTGGATGATATTCGTCTATCTTCCGGTCTGTCACTGGATATGGGGAGGCGGGTTCCTTGCGAATCTTGGCGTGGTGGACTTCGCGGGCGGCATCGTGGTGCACGTGAGCGCAGGCTTTGCGGCGCTCGCCACCGTGCTTTTCTTCGGCCCGCGGGACGACATCGCCCCCGGTTCGCATCCCGAGCCCAACAATCTGCCTCTCGTGGCCGTGGGCGCGGGGCTTCTGTGGTTCGGCTGGTTCGGCTTCAACGCGGGCGGAGCCTACGCGGGCGACGGCCTTGCCGCCTACGCCTTCACCAACACCACCATCGCCGGTTCCATCGCCATGCTCGTGTGGATGTTCCTCGACTGGCGCAGTTCAAGCCGTCCTTCCTTCTCCGGCATCCTCGTGGGCGCCGTGGCCGGCCTTGCCACCATCACCCCCTGCGCGGGCTATGTGCCGCCGTGGGCGGCCATCGTCATCGGCGCGGCCGGAGCCTTTGTCTGCTATCATGCCAGGTGCGTGCAGCAGAAGCTGCATTTCGACGATGCTCTCGAGGTCTGGCGCGCCCACGGCATGGGTGGTCTGACCGGCTCCCTTCTTGTGGGCGTGTTCGCCTCTTCGGCCATCAACGGCGTGCACGCCTCGCTTGAGCAGTTCTTCATTCAGATGCTCGGCGTGGTCGTGGTGGCGGGCTGGTCCTTTGCGGCCTCCTGGGCCATACTCAAGGTCATCAGCCGTTTCGGGCCCATCCGCGTGAGCCGCGAACAGGAACTGGAAGGCCTGGACGAGGCCCTGCACGGCGAGTCCGCCTACAGGCTTTAGACTTGTCGCCCCGCGGAGCCTGTCCGCGGGGCATTGACAAGAGGGAGGAAAGTTCGGATGCTCGGCCTTCGGAGTTGACCTATGGATTCGCTGTTTTTCATTGCAGCCGGCGGTGCGCTCGGCGCCCTGTGCCGTTACGGTGCGGGACTTCTGGCCGTGCGGCTTTTCGGCTCGTCGTTTCCCGTGGGCACGCTTGCCGTCAATGTCGCGGGCAGCTTTCTTATCGGAGCCGTGTTTGCGGCGGCGTCCGCGGGGCCGGCCGGACCGCTGACGGCTTTTGTCATGCAGGGCTTCTGCGGGGCTCTCACCACCTTTTCCACCTTTTCGCTGGACACGTTCCGGCTGTTTGCCGCGGGCCGGACGGGGAGGGCGGTGGCCAATGTGACGCTCAACATGGTGTTGAGCCTCGGCGCCGCGGCGCTGGGGCTTTTCCTGTTTTCCGGAACGCAGGCGATTCATTAAAGGAAGGAAGCCGGTATGACATACGTTATGAGACAGGTGCTGGCCGTTCTGTGCGGCGGTGCGCTCGGCGCCGTGTGCCGTGTGGAAGTCGGCGACATGGTCACGCAGGTGGCTGGGGCGGTGCTGCCCGTGGGCATTCTGTGCGTCAACATGGCGGGCTCTCTTTTTCTGGGGCTTCTCATGGGTGCGGCTTCCCGGGCCGTTTCCGGCTATCCCACGGCCATGGCCTTCTTCTCCACGGGCTTTTGCGGGGCCTTCACCACCTTTTCATCCTTTGCGCTGGATACCGTGCTGCTCTGGAAGGCGGACCATGCGTTTTTTGCCCTGCTGAACGTGGGAATGAACGGCGTTTTGTGCATCTCTCTTGCCGCGCTCGGCTGGAGGCTTGCCTCCGGCCGGAGAAAGGCCTGCTGATGGAAGAGCCGGGGACGGGAAGGTGGTGCGTCTATCTGCTTCTCTGCGCGGACGGGACGCTCTACTGCGGGGTGACCACCGACGTGCGCCGCAGGCTGGATGAGCACAACGGCCTTCGTGCCGGGGGCGCGAAATACACGCGCGGCCGCAGACCCGTGCGTCTTGCGGCCTGTGCCGGGGGACTTTGCCGGGGCGAGGCGCTGAGGCTTGAGAAGGCCGTGAAAAGCCTGCCCCGCGGAAAGAAAACGCAGGCGCTGCTTTCCTGGGGCGAGCGGTCTGCGTTTCCGGCCGGGGAAGAGCCGCGCCCGCGTACTTGACCATGAAGAGCGGCGGGAATATGCTCTAGCCTCCCCGGACCGGCCCGTGTGCGGCGGTCCGAAAATTCATGCAAGGGTGTCTTTATATGCGCAAATTCCGTCCTCTTTTCCATAGCGTCCGTCTGGCGTTCGTGCTGGCCATCGTGCTGGTCTCCGTACTGCCCTGCGGAGCCGCCACCATGGTGGACATTTACGGCGCAGGCCAGAACAAAATCAATCTGGCCATGGCTGCGCCCCTTACCGCGCCTTCCCAGCGCGCCACCGCGCTCGGCGCCGAACTGAACGACGCCATCAACGCCAACCTCAATTATCTGCCTTTCATGCGCCTCACCTCTCCTTCCGCCGTGCTCGGCGGCACCGTGCTTTCCGCATGGCAGGGACCCGAGGTGGACTTCCGTCGTTTTCAGATTGCCGGCGCCGACCTTCTCGTCACGGCGCACTGGCCTTCCGGCGACAACGGCAACGGCACCGTTGAGCTGCGCGTGTTCGAAACCTATTCCGGCAAGTTCGTGTTCGGCAACGCCTACTCCGGCGTCACCCATGCCGAAGTGCCCAACGTGGCCGACCGCTTCTGCGATGACCTCATGGAAGCGCTCACCGGCGCACGCGGCTTCTTCAGCAGCTCTCTGGCTTTTGTGAAGGGCAACGGCAAGAAGCGCGACGTGTGGGTGGTTCGCGCCACCGGTCGCGATTTGCGTCAGGTCACCAACATCCCCGGCGCGGCCATGTCGCCTTCCTGGTCGCCCGACGGCCGCTATGTGGTCTTCAGCCACATGGACGACAGCACCCATGCCCTCGGCGTGTGGGACCGCATGAACAACTCCGTCAAGCGCGTGCGCTTCCCCGGCAACACCGTCATCGGTCCCTGCTTCCTGCCGGACAACCGGGTGGCCGTCAGCCTTTCCACCGGTCATTATCCCGATATCTTCCTGCTGAACCGCCAGTTCCAGAAGGAGCGCACGCTGGAGCAGAGCCCCGCCATCGACGTGTCGCCTTCCTTTGACGCCACGGGCACCAAGATGGCCTTCACCTCCAGCCGTCTCGGCAGCCCGCAGGTGTTCCTGAAGGACTTTACCACGGGCACGGTTTCCCGCGTGAGCATGGACGGCTCCTACAACTCCGAGCCCTGCATCAGCCCCGACGGTACGCTCATCGCCTACACCAAGGCCACGCCTTCGGGCTTCCGCATCTTCGTGCACGACATGGTGACGGGGTACGACCAGCAGATTTCCTTCGGTCCCGGCAGAGACGAGCAGCCCGCCTTTGCCCCGGACAGCTACTTTGTCGCCTTCACTTCCACCAGAAGCGGCAGCCCCCAGATATACCTGACCACCAGACACGGCGGGGAAGCCAGACACGTGCCCACCGGACCGGGCAACGCTTCTTTCCCGAGCTGGGGCAAGTAAAATAATTTAAATTTCTGGGCGAATTCCCCCCTCCGCGAGCTTGACAAGGTTTGCGGCGAGGGTAATATGCCGTTCTGCCTGATAGTGCAGTTTTCTTTCCATGCTCTGTATAAGAGGGAAGAGCTGGAGAGAGAAATATTATGAATTAACTCTCAGGAGGAGTTATCATGAAGTCTCTGAAGTCTTTTGGCCTGGTTATGGTTCTGGCTCTGGCTCTCGGCATGGGCGCCGGCTGCGCCAAGAAGAACACCGAAGTGGAAAACATGGAAACCGCTCCCGTGGCCAGCACCTCCGCTGTTGATGCTGCCGCTCAGCAGATTACCGACGGCGTCGTGTACTTCGATTTCGACAAGTACGACATCAAGGCCGAATACCGCGACATGCTTCAGCAGAAGGCTGAACTCATGAAGCAGTATCCTTCCATCCGCGTGCGCATCGAAGGCAACTGCGACGAACGCGGCACCCAGGAATACAACCTCGCCCTCGGCGAACGTCGTGCCCGCGCCGCTTACGAATACATGATTCGTCTCGGCGTGCCTGCCGAACAGCTCGACATCATCTCCTACGGCAAGGAACGTCCTGCCGTTGAAGGCACCGGCGAAGCCGTGTGGGCCAAGAACCGTCGCGATGAATTCAACGTCATCGCCCGCTAAGTTCTGATTGAAAAAGCTGCCCTGTGTCCTCTGCAGGGCAGCTTTTTTTGTCGGGGCGTGGCGCAGGGGTAGCGCACCTGCTTTGGGAGCAGGG
>CALUPQ010000184.1 GCA_944322695.1 uncultured Mailhella sp.
GCTTATGGGCGCAGTTGCCAGACCGCACCTCTTTTTTAGCAAATCAAAAGGAGTCTTTATCACTTACGCATAACTATAAGTTTTCGGGAACCCCCAGCCTAGCTGGGGGTTTTCTTTTAACCAAAAAGAGCGCCCTTCCTTCGGGAACGGCGCTTTTTTCATGCCCTTTGCACGGCGGCAGGCCCGAAAACGACGTCATGTCGATGAATGCCTCCGGACAGTTCGCCGCATTCCGGGCCGCTCCTGCCTCCAGTCCGCATTCCGTGCTGAACGGCGGAAAGTCGCATCGTCCGCCGCCCCCCGTTCTTTCCCGTCACCCCCGTGCCTTCCGGAAACAGGAGCACGTCGAAAACGTCACCGGCCAGCCCCGCCACGGCAAGGGCGCACTCTCCTTTCGGAAAAGGCCGTGCCGAAATCCGTCTTGCCGGGATGCGGAAATCCCCGCCCACGTCTCCAGCCCCCCCCCTCTGACAAAGGTACGCACAGGCGCCTGGCCGCCCGCAGCCGGACAAGGCAGGCGCGCCATTCTCCCCTTTCGTACGCCTCTCTACCGCAATGTCCGATGCGTCGCGCCCTCCCCTCCCGAAACGCCGATTTTTGCCATCCGCACGTTCATCCTGTGCCGGGTCATGCACGAGCCATCCGGAAAATTTAATTCCTTATTAGGAATAATTCTTGACAAGGAAGATTTTCGTGGGCATATTCACTTCAACGACAATGTTTCAAAGCGGCGCTCGTGCCGCTCCGACCTTCTCCCCGTACCAAGGAGTCCGTCATGCAATACAATACCCCCGACCAGCTCAAGGCCTTCAGCCGCCTGCCCATAGAATGGAACCTCGACCCCGCCGACGCCGTCACCCTCTACCTCGAATGGGGCAACAACGACTGGCGCGCCGAACATCCGCCCGTCCGCTCCAAGGACGACTTCGCCCATTACTTCGTGCTGGACAACTGGACCGAGCACCCCACCCTTCGCCTTGTCATGCGCAATTCCGAAGCCACGGAAGACTTGTGGGTCTTTCCTCTTCCCCGCGAGCTGGAAAGCAACTTCCGTCAGGAATTCGGCACGCTGAAGGGTGTGTTCATGCCTTCCGATTCCATGAAGGACTGGCTGAAGGAAAAGCTTTACGCCGCATAGGCATACCCTCCCCTCCTGAAAGGCCCGCCGCACCATTCCTCCGGCGGGCCTTTTCTTGTCTTCTCTTCCGCCATCCTTTCCACGGACTTTTCCGGAACGGCGCCAGCACGAAAGACTCCCTCGGGCCCGTCCGTCCAGGCTGAAACGGCCGAAGCCGGCCTGCCGCAAGCGCGCTCTTTCTCTTGCCTCCGGCGCGAAGCTGTGTTAAATTCATCGCCTTGCAGTATATGTGGCTCTTTCGTGCGAGAGTGGCGAAACTGGCATACGCACTGGATTTAGGATCCAGCGGAGCAATCCTTGAGAGTTCAAGCCTCTCCTCTCGCACCATTTTTTGCGCCATTTCCTCTGCCCTCCGGCAAGGCCGGGCAGTCCATTCATAAGGAGTTTTACCGATATGGCTCACAGCATCGAAGTCGTTTCCCCCGTCTCCCGCAAAATCAGCGTGACCGTCCCGGCCGAGGAGGTCAATGCCGCTCTCAACGCCGCCGCCCGCGAAGTGGGCGCTTCCGTCACGCTGCCCGGTTTCCGCAAGGGCAAGGCCCCGGTTTCCGTCATTGAAAAGCGTTTTGCCGGGGAAGTGATTTCCCGTGCCACCGAAAGCCTGGTGGAACGCCGCGTGGCCGACATTCTGAAGGAAGAGGACATCAAGCCCATGTCCCGCCTCGACTACGAAGGCGGACAGATTGTCCGCGGTCAGGACCTCTCCTTCTCCTTCTCCTTCGAGACCCTGCCCGACGACGTCAAGCTGCCCGAAGACCTTTCCGCCCTCACCGTGGAAATGGACTCCTCCGAAGCCACCGAAGAGGAAATCGAAGCCTTCACGAAGCGTCTGCTGAAGAGCACCGCCACGCTGGAAGAAGTGAAGGAATCCCGTCTGCCTGAAAACGGCGACATCGTCACCATCGACGTGGACGGCCAGGTGGCCGGCAAGAGCGTTCCCGGCATGAAGGTGGAGAACTACAGCATCCAGCTCTCCGAGCCCAAGGAAGGGAAGGAACTCTCCGAGCTCGACAACATCATCCGCAGCCTGCATGCCGGTGAGGAAGGCGACGGCACCATGGTCTGCCCCGAAGACCACATCGACGAAAGCCTGCGCGGCAAGACCGTGGCCCTGCACGTGAAGCTCAACAAAATCAGCCGCGAAATCCTGCCCGAACTCGACGAGGAATTCGCCAAGAAGGTCGGCTTCCCGGACCTCGCCACCCTGCAGAAGATGCTGGCCGACCAGGCCAACCACAACAAGGCCGCTTCCGCCCGCAGCGAAGCGGAAAAGAAGCTGCTCGACTCCGTGCTCGAAGGCCAGGACTTCCCCCTGCCCGAAGCCGTGGTCAAATATCAGCAGGTTGAATACGAAAACGAAATCCGTGAATATCTCGGCCAGCAGGGACTGGACAAGGCCGCCATCGACGAGAGCCTCAAGAACATGGAAGCCGAAACCCGCAAGCAGGCCGAGGAACGCGCCCGCGTGCAGGTGTTCCTCACCGCTCTCGCCCGCCGCGAAAAGCTCGAAGTCTCCGCTCAGGAAGTCGACATGCAGATTATGCAGATGGCCCGCGAATACAAGCAGGACTTCCGCAAGCTGCGTGACGCCCTGTATCAGAACGGCGCCGTCAACGACATTCAGGACCGCATGCTGAACAGCAAGGCCATGAGCCTTCTGTTCGACAAGGCCCAGAAGGTCGCTCCCGCCGAAGCCAAGGCCGAATAACGAATCAAGGTAAGGAAAGATTCCCCGGCCCCGGCCGGGGAATTCCTTTCTTAAGGAGCCTCAACGTGACTATTCCCTTTGTCATCGAATCCACCGGACGCGGAGAGCGCTCGTACGACATCTACTCCCGTCTGCTCAAGGACCGCATCGTGCTTCTGTGCGACGAGGTCAACGACGCCACTGCCTCGCTTATCTGCGCCCAGCTTCTTTTCCTGGAATCGCAGGACCCTGAAAAGGAAATAAGCCTGTACATCAACAGCCCCGGAGGTTCGGTCACGGCGGGCATGGCCATCTACGACACCATGCAGTTCATCGCGCCTCCCGTGGCCACCCTGTGCATAGGTCAGGCCGCCAGCATGGGCGCGTTTCTGCTGGCCGGCGGCGCGAAGGGCATGCGCTACAGCCTGCCCAACAGCCGCATCATGATTCATCAGCCTTCCGCCGGCGTTCAGGGCCAGATTACCGACATGGACATCCATGTGCGCGAAGGCCTGCGCCTCAAGAAGAACCTGAACCGCATCCTTGCGGAAAACACCGGCAACAGCCTCTCCCGCATTGCGGCGGCCACCGAGCGCGACAACTTCATGTCCGCCGAGGAAGCCCTCAAGTTCGGTCTCATCGACCGCATCCTCAGCTCCCGCCGCGACGTGGCACAACAGGCAGGATAACGGGCATGAACGACAACGAAAGAGAAATGCACTGTTCCTTCTGCGGCAAGAGCAGCACCGAAGCCAGACATTTCGTCATGCAGGGCGACGTGTGCATCTGCGATGCCTGCGTGGCCGCCTGCGCCCAAATCATGGCGGAACAGGACGCCGAGGAAGGACGTATTTCCGAAGCTCCGGGCGAGCTGCTCACCCCGCAGCAGATAAAGGCCCGTCTCGACGACTACGTCATCGGTCAGGAACGCGCCAAGAAAATTCTTTCCGTGGCCGTGCACAACCACTACAAGCGCGTGTTCCATGCCGGAGCCATCGAGGGTGTGGAGCTGGAAAAGAGCAACATTCTTCTGCTCGGCCCCTCGGGCAGCGGCAAGACGCTGCTTGCCCGCACGCTCGCCCGCGTGCTCAAGGTGCCCTTCGCCATAGCCGACGCCACCACCCTCACCGAAGCGGGCTACGTGGGCGAGGACGTGGAGAACATTCTCGTTCAGCTTCTTCAGAACGCCGATTACGACCTTGACGCCGCCTGCAAGGGCATTATCTATATCGACGAAATCGACAAGATTTCCCGCAAGGCCGACGGCCCGTCCATCACCCGCGACGTTTCGGGCGAGGGCGTGCAGCAGGCTCTTTTGAAAATCATCGAAGGCACCG
>CALUPQ010000185.1 GCA_944322695.1 uncultured Mailhella sp.
AAGAGATTCGTTACGGGCGAGAGAACTCACGTTCGCTTTCCTTTGGTTAGCTTGTTCTTGGGAAACTCCCATCCGCGCATGGCCCGCGGGCGCATCGCCCGGCCGCGTGGCTGAGGCGGCAGAAACGCCTCCGCCTCATGGGCTTCCCGGCGGCTGTGTCGCTGCTCTTTGAAACTGCGAAGTATAAATAAAAAGGCCGGATGTTGCAAGATGCCCGCTCCAGCCCCTCCCCGGACGGAGAAAGGCAGGAAAGGCAGGAAAGGCAGAAAAGGCAGCGGGACAAGCCCCCGCACCCCCATGGTTCGCCTTGCGGCGGGGCGGGCGATGCTTTTTGCGGGTTCATTTGGCGATTTGGCGGCTTCCCCGCGCGGCGGGGCGGGCAGGGAAGACTGCGGGGAAAAGGCGGCAGGCCGGGGAGGGAAAGGTCGTGGTCGTTACGGGGCTGTCAGGCTGCCCGGCAGAGGCTTTGCTTTCTGCCTTGCCGTCCTGTGGCGCGCCCTCAGTGTGGGTGTGCGCTGCCGCGCTCACCCACGGTGGCCGACCGCCGTTTCGGTCTGCGCCGGAACGGCGGTGTGAGCGGAAGGAATTTCAGGATGTTTTGAGACGGGAGCGGCTTTTGTTCCGGTCCCGTTTCTGCTAGCATGGGCAGAAAACAGAACGTTTCTTTCGGGGGAAGAGGGAATGAGGAAGACTATTGTGTCGGCGCTCGTCATGGTGGCGGTTTTTCTGTGTGCGTTGTCGCAGGCGCAGGCGGAGATTCTGGAGCAGCGGCGTCACAGGGACTGGACGTCCTTTATTCTGACGTCGCCTGACGGGGCCGTGGCGCGCATGACTACCATGGACAACGGCACCATGCTGGCCATAGACATTGTTCCCGGAGGAAAATACTTCATCAAGCTGCTGGAATACGTGCCTGCCGCGGAGCGGGGCGCCTATGACATGCTGAACGGCCTGACGCTTCCCGGCAAGATGCGGGTGGACAGAAGGCGCATGTACGATGTCCGCTTCATGTTTCAGGTGCTGGACGAAGCGCTGGTGGTCAGTCTTGCCGGGGAATTCAACGACACGCTGCTGCAGGAGGCCCGCAAGGGTTCCGTCATTAGAATGAAGGTGGGCATGGACGAGCCCATTTTCGCAGGGTTTTCGCTCATGGGCTTTTCCGCCGCGCTGGACCGGTGCATGAGTCTGGCCCGGATGCTTGAGCGCCTTGACCCGCCGGACAGCGACTATTTCGACGAACCTTCCCCCGCGCCCAGGGACTTTCACAACGGCCGCAACGCCGACGGGGCGTTTTTCCTGTAGCAGGCAATTTGCCGCCGGGCCGTCTTCCACCCCATGTCATTAAAAGTTTTCGGAAAGAGGAAGGGGGTGCGGGGGAGGGAGAAAAGCCCTTTTCCAAAAGGGTTTTCTCCCTCCCCCGCCTCATTCCCCCCATCCACTCCTTACGGGCAGCTGATGATGCCTTCGGACCAGAGGCAGGCGCCGCAGGTAGGCAGTTCGTTGCCGTAGCAGTCGGGCAGGGAGTTTTCCCAGTTGTCGCATTGGGAGCAGCGGCAGCAGGGGGAGAATTCGAAGGCGCGGACTCTGTTTCGGAAGTCGGCGTAGTCGGGGGAGGTCCAGATGGCGTCGAGGGGGGTATCGCGCACGTTGCCGAAGAAGTGGTGGTGATTGACGCGGGTTTTTCCGGCCCAGAAGAGGCGGGAGGTACGCAGCAGGGACATGCAGGGGCTGACGAAGCCGTCGTGCCTGACGAAGCACATGCCTTCCTCGATGAAGCGGCACTGTCTTGCGGGGCGGAGCAGGCGCTGTTTGGAGAGGAATATTTCGCACATGCCCGCGCTCAGGAGCTTGGCGGCGGCCTGCGGCATTCCGGGGGCGGTCCAGTCCATGAGGGGCAGGTGCAGGCGCGGGGCGGAAGGGGGCACGTTGCTGCCGCCGAAGTCGCTTTCCAGCACGTTTTTATACAGCAGTTCGCTTTCGGTGTGCTCGTCCGTGGGGATGACGTGGGAGACGTTGACCTCGTTCACGCGGTAGTAGCTCGCGAACCAGGGCAGTTCGGCCAGGTCGCTTACGTTGCTTTTCATGACGACGAAGGCGATGCCGAGCTTCACTTCCCGCTGGAGGGAGAAGCGCAGCTGATTGAAGGCGATGAGGTGCCTTTTGAGCGTGGCGAGGTGACCGTTGCGGCGGATGTTTTCGTAGCGCTCCTCGCTCAGGCCGTCCACGGAGAGCCAGAGCATGTCGAGTCCGGCGTCGAGCAGGGCGGCGGAGACCTCTTCCGTGAGCAGGGAGCCGTTGCTGAGCAGCTCGGTTCTGCGCCCCGTGGCGGAGACGGCGCGCACCATGTCCAGAATGTGCGGGTGGGCGAGCGGTTCGCCCATGCCGCCGAAGAACACGGTTTCCACGCTTTCAGGAATGTGGGCGAGCACCTTCTTGAAGGTGGTCTCGTCCATGTCGCCGGTGGTTTCGTCTATCCAGCTGTTGCGGAAGCACATGGCGCAGCGCAGATTGCACCGCGACGTGGGTTCCAGGTACAAGCGTCTGAGTTCGTCCTGCATGGAAAGGCCCCGTGTTCGTCCGCCCGGAAGCGGGTGCGGACGGAAAAAAGTTAAACCAAAGATTGAAATACACCGTTTTTGCCCGCGATGTCCAGAAGATGTGGAGAAAAGGGGCTATTTCATTATTATTTTTGGGATGGCGGAACGAGAGCGGGGGAAGGCGGCGGAAGCTCTGCCCTTGCTCGCGGGAACGACTTCTGGCCGCTCTGTCCACAAGCGCGTGATGTCGGCTCTGCCTGTGCGTGCGGGAACGACTTGAAAGGGCAGGGCGTGAGGGCGGGGGGCGAGCTCTTCCATGCTCGCGGGAATGACTTCTTCGGGGGAGCCGTCGGCATAAACTTCGGAAGCTCTGCCGGGGGGGGCGGGAACCATTGCTGCTTTACATGGTGTCGCTGTTCTTTCTCTTGGCTCTGCCCGTGCATGCGGGAACCATTGCATTCCAAAAGATACAGAGTTTCCCCCGAAAAAGCTCTGCCCATGCGCGCAGAACTCATTGGCCGGCACAAGCTCTGCGCGGGAACCGGACATCTCCGAGACGCGCGCAGGAATCATGGCCTGTTTTTTCTTTCCGGGATATGCTGAGCAGGCGCCCCGGAAGAGGGCGTCCATTCCCATGTCCGGCAGAGGAGAAGCCGGGCAGCAGAGTCCGGAGGAGCACATGAAGGTGACGGAAAAGACGCTTGTCGAGCGTTACGCATCCATGACCGACGAGGAGCTGCTGGCTCTTGATGAGCGGAAGCTCACGCCGGAGGCCGCATCGCTGCGGCGTGCCGAGCTTTCCCGCAAGGGCGTGACGGAGACTTCGGAGCAGCATGAGGCGCGGGCGCGGCGCGAGGACGGGCGGCAGGCCGACCTCAGGAAGAACCGCACGCGTCAGCTTGTGGCCGTGGCGCTGGTGGCGGGTGCGCTGCTTACGGAATTTGCGGCCGCGCGCTTCATCGACGTTCCTGCGGCAGCTTCCACCGCCGTGGTGGTCGTGCTGTGCGTCGCCGCCCTCTGGGTGCTGCGGGGCCGCCGCTAGGCAGGGAGGCCGAAGACCGGACGCCGCTCCGCATGGACGCACTCCGAAAAAAACAAAACGTTTCGGAAAGGTGGATGGGGGTACGGGGGAAGGCGGAAAAGCCCTTTTCAAAGGGTTTTCCGCCTTCCCCCGTCCTTCCGTCTCTCCCTTTTCCTTCCTTTTATCCGTAAATAAGAAGGGGTTAACGGGTGGGGCTTGATTCTTTCCGATTCAGGGGTATAATCGCCGTACAAATGGCGGCCGCGTCTGCGGCCGGCGCCTGGTTTTTTCTGCCGCGAGGGCGGCGCGGGGCGTCGGCGGGCGCGTTTTGCCGCGGAGCGTCACATTGCGGGCGAGACGGGAGGAGAGGCCTGTCGAACCCTTCTTTCATCATGGTCTTTATGGGCCTTTTCTCCTTTTTAATGAAGGAAATGGCGTGAACAAACAGCATAAAGTGCTTATTGCCAACCGCGGCGAAATCGCGGTTCGCATCATTCAGGCATGCAGGAAGCTGGGGCTTGATTTCGTGTGCGTGCACACGGCGGAAGACGTCTGCTCCGGTCATGTCTCGCTGGCCCGGGAACTGGGCGGCGAAAAGAGTCTGTACCGCATTTCGTCGTATCACGATGCCAACGAGCTTCTGAGCGTGGCGGACGAATCCGGTGCCACGGCCGTGCATCCGGGCTACGGCTTCTTTGCCGAGGATTTCCGCTTCGCCCGCCGGGTGACCGAGCGTTCCCGTCCGCTCATCTTCCTCGGCCCGTCGTGGCGCGTGATTCGCGACCTTGGCGACAAAATCAACACCAAGCGTCTGGCCCGCTCTCTGGGCGTGCCCACGGTGCCCGGTTCCGACCGGCCCATCTACGACGAGCTGGAAGCCGAGAAAATCGCCCGCTCGCTCTTCGATTTCCAGATGCAGCAGGGCATTGCGCGTCCGCTCGTGCTGGTGAAGGCCTCCGCGGGCGGCGGCGGCATGGGCATTGAAGAAGTCTA
>CALUPQ010000186.1 GCA_944322695.1 uncultured Mailhella sp.
AGATGGTCGAGAAAAATGCCTTCTCCTCCCGTTATGCCGAAGGGGGCCGTTTCGCCGCAGGCAGGGCAGGGGCGGTACATGGCCGTTTTGTCCGCCGGGGTGAACTCATGACCGCACAGACGGCAGCAGAGACGCAGAGGCTCTTCCACAAGTTCGAGCGTGGCGCCTTCGTGAGGCGTGCCCGTCACCATGGCTTCAAAGGCCATGTGCATGGCTTCGGGCTGTACCTGGGCCAGTACGCCGTGCCGTATGCGCAGAAGCGTGAGGCGTGAGGCGTGGTGCCGGGCCAGTTCTTCCTGCGCGATATCCATGACGCTTGCCATAAGAGAGAATTCATGCATGCAGATGGTCTATAGGAAAAAGGCCGAACCGTCCACCGTGGCAGAATTTTTCACATGGCCGCGCCGCTTGTCATTCCCTTGGAATCTCGGCTATAGAGGAACGAAATGACGCTTCGAATGATGAGGCATGAGAGGATGATATGAGCAGGACCCTGGGGCTTTTCGCCTGTGCGGCCGCCATGCTGGCTTTCGCCGTGGGCGTTGCCGTCGTGCTGAAGGACGAGCCCGGATATGAAGCCGGACGTCTGGAAATATCGGGAAAAATCGAAGGACTTACGGAGTATCAGGAAGGCAGGAGCGAGAACTCCGGGAATGCGGACCAGCAGTCTGCCGCATCTTCGGCAGAGAAAACGGAAGCACGCTCTTCCGCCGCTTCGAAGGAGAGGGAGGAACCAGCCCCCGCCGAGGCTTCGGAGAAGAAGGAGTCCTCCGAAAAGGATGCGCCGTCGCCTGCTGCCGCATCTTCGGCCTCCGAAACGCTTTCCGTGCATAAGGCACAGTCCGTGCAGAGCGTTTCTTCCGGAGAAAATGCCCTGGAGCTGCCCGCGTCGGCGGAAGTGTTTCCCGGAGCGGCTTCGGCGGAGACCGAAGATAAGACTGTGAAGAGTACGGAGTCCGCCCCCGCAGAGTCTTCCGCGAATCCTTCCTTAAAGAAGGAAGTCGTGGACGTCGTGGAAAAGAAGGCTCCGGAAAAGAAGGAGACCGTCGTCACGGAAAAGGCGCAGGCTCATGCTTCGGAGAAGCCGGCTGCTGAAAAGGCATCGGCGTCCAGACCTGCCGTCAGTCCCGTGAAGGAAGCGCTGGCTGAAGCCCGCTCCTCCGTGGAGGACGCTCCTGAGGCGGCTGTGGAGAAATCTCCTGCGGCCTCTTCGGAAAAGCCCGCACAGCGTTATGAGCGTGTCGTCACCTCCGCAAAGTTTTCCATGAAGGGCAGCCTCATAAAACTGGTGCTTCAGGGCAACGCCCCCATGGTGGGGCATTATTCCGTGCTCGGCAACCCCGACCGCGTGGTTCTCGACCTTGCCGGCAACTGGGAAATCACCGTGCCGCGCGTGCCGAGCAACCGGCTCATTCAGGCCGTCCGAGTGGGGCAGCATGACGACAAGACCCGCATCGTTTTCGACATGAAGACCATGGGGCGTGTCGCGCTGGTTCCCCTGAACCGCAATTCCCTTGAACTGAGCATACAGTAGGACCATCATCATGAAGGTGCAGGGCAGACATTACCGGACCATCTGGACGGAAGGCTGTGGAGACGACGAGACGCTTTATGTCATAGACCAGACGGCACTTCCTCATGAATTCAAAGTCCTGCCGCTGCGCAGCGTGGAGGATGTGTGCCAAGCCATTCGCGACATGTGGGTGCGCGGCGCCGGACTCATCGGCGCCACGGCGGCCTGGGGCGTATGGGTGGCCGTGCGTACGGCTCCTGAGCGGGGATTTTCGGACTTCATGACGCAGAGCATGGAAAAACTCCGCGTCACCCGGCCTACGGCCAGCAATCTCGTCTGGGCGCTGGAGCGCCAGAAAAAGGCCATGGCCGGATTGTCGGGAAAGGATGCGGAACGCGCCGTCCATGCGGAGGCCGCGGCCATTGCCGATGAAGATGCGGAGTTCTGCCGTCGCATAGGTCTGCACGGTCTTCGCCTCATCAGGGAAGCGCATGAGCGTCATCCCGACCGTCCCGTGAACATTCTTACGCACTGCAATGCGGGGTGGCTGGCTTTTGTGGACTATGGCTCCGCGCTTTCTCCCGTGTACGCCGCCTTTGACGAGGGGATTCCCGTCCATGTGTGGGTGGATGAAACGAGGCCGCGCAATCAGGGGGCTTCGCTTACGGCGTGGGAGCTGGGCAGGCACGGCGTTCCGCATGACCTCATAGCCGATAACGCGGGCGGCCATCTCATGCAGCACGGCATGGTGGACATGGTCATTACCGGAGCCGACCGCGTGACGCGCGGCGGGGATGCGGCCAACAAGATAGGCACGTATCTGAAGGCGCTCGCCGCTGCCGACAACGGCGTGCCTTTTTATGTGGCACTGCCGTCTTCCACCTTTGATTTCTCTCTGCGCGACGGTGTGCGCGACATTCCCATTGAGGAGAGAAAAGCCGACGAGGTGCGCGTCATGTCCGGTCTGTCACCACAGGGCCGGGTGGAAAGCGTGCTCATTTGTCCGCCGGAAACATCGGCCCGCAACTGGGCTTTCGATGTCACGCCTGCCCGGCTCATCACCGGACTCATTACGGAAAGAGGCGTGTGCGAAGCCTCGGAAGAGGGGATTCTTGCCCTTTATCCGGAACATCGCCATGTTTGAGGATGCATGTCATGAGTGTTGAAGAAGGATACGTCAAATATCGCTGTGTGCATGAAGAGGGTCCGGCGCCGGAGCATCCCGACTGGGAGGCTCTGAACGCTCTGCGCACCGACCTGGTGCGTGCGGGGCTCGTCGGGGTTCTGGAAAACGGTGTGGGGTACGGCAATCTTTCGCTTCGTACGGAGCAGGGCTTTATGGTTACGGCTACGGGGACGGGACATATTCCCGTGCTGGGGCCGGAGGGGTACTGCCTTGTCACCCGCTGCGATGTCGAGGCCAATACCGTATGGTCGTCAGGTCCCGCTCAGGCCAGCTCCGAATCCATGACGCATGCGGCAGTGTATGAGGCTTCGCCCGTTACGAACTGCGTCATACACCTGCACCATGCCGGATTGTACGGACAGCTTCTGGAGGGAAAGGCTCCCGCCACCGCTCCCGAGGCGGCGTTCGGCACTCCCGCCATGGCGCACAGCGTGGCCGACCTCGTGAGAAAGCACCCCGCGGACGGCATCATCGCCATGACCGGACACCAGGACGGCTTCATCATGTATGCGCCGAATGTCGAACACATGAGGGATTTGCTCTATATGCTTTCGCAGGGCTACATTCCCTGCTGACAGAGGAAACGCAGGGGACGTGTTTGCGCAGTTCCAGTCTTCTCCGGCAGGGGCAGGCCGCGGAAAGAACACGTTTGTGGAAAGAGCGGATACGGAGCCGGGATGTCGGAAGACGGCGAATATTTTTCGAACCCATCATGACGGAATGAATCCATGCAGAAAAAAATAGGCATTATTAGCGGCAGCGGCCTTGACGACCCCTCCCTGTTCGACATCTCTCAGGACATATCCATGACCACGCCTTACGGCGAGCCTTCCAGTACCTTGAGGGAGGGCAGCATCGGAGGCGTTCCCGTGGTCCTCATGGCCAGACACGGACGGCAGCACACCATTCCTCCCACGCAGGTGAACTACCGCGCCAATATGTGGGCGTTGAAGGAAGCCGGCTGTACCCATGTGCTGGCAAGCACGGCGGTGGGCTCTCTCCGGGAGGAGATTGAACGGGGCGACCTGGTGATTCCCGACCAGTTCATCGATTTTACGCGTTCGCGTCATCTGAGCTATTTTGATGCATTTGAACCCGGCAGTCCCGTGCATACCGCCATGGCCGACCCGTTTGACGCATCACTGCGTGCCGCGCTTTCTCTTGGTCTGAAGGAACTCGGCTACCGCTTCCATGACGGCGGAACCGTCGTGACCATTGAAGGCCCTCGTTTTTCCACCCGGGCTGAATCCCGTATGTTCCGCAGCTGGGGAGCCGATATTATTAATATGAGTATCGCTACGGAGGCCATCATGGCCAATGAGCTCGGCATTCCCTATGCCGCCGTTGCCATGAGTACGGACTATGATTCCTGGAAGCAGGACGATACCGTTACCTGGGAGGCCATTCTTGAGGTCGCCCATGCCAACGCGGAAAAGGTGCTGGAGCTGTTCCGGCATGTCATACCGAACCTTGGTTGACCGTTCAGGATATTCTGAGCCCGGAAACGGCAGCTTGCCGCAGCCCCGTTGTTTGGAGTGCTCTTTGAAGACGTAGGGGCACAGACATTCTGGCGAATTGCCGAAAGGGCAGGATTCAAACATGGAGCATAGCAACGGACAGGGGACAAGAAAGTTCCCTGTCCGTTGTTGTCTGATGAGTTCGACGCCTGTAAGGCCGTGGAGCAGCCGCCGAAACGCCGACAAAAGGGTAGACTCGTTAGGAGTGAAGTTTTTTCTTTTTCCTGAAAAAGTAAACTATTTCGCTTCGACGAGGGGGAGAGCCCCCAAAACAGCCTTTTGCGGAGCGAAAGTCTGAAATTTTTTGATAATAAAAATATAATATTATCAATATATTACTTATTACGCTCCAAAATTTCTCCAAAAAACCCGAAAAAAGTGTTTGACAGGACGGGGGAAAATGGGCATAACCCGAAAACGCGCTGAGGCACAGCGGCTCAAACGAGCGCCCCGCCGAAAGCGCCGCCTGAAAAAAACTTGAAAAAAGTTGTTGACAGGCGAAACGAAAAGTTGCATAACGCAACACCGCCGCGAGTGAGCGGCACGGTTCTTTGACAAGTGAAGAGCGAGTTGG
>CALUPQ010000187.1 GCA_944322695.1 uncultured Mailhella sp.
GCCCTCAAGGCCATCTATGACGCCAAGGCCGGCTTCGTGAGCCGCGGCGACAAGTCCGGCACCCATTCCGCCGAGCTTGCCCTGTGGAAGAAGTTCAGCCTGAACCCCGACAAGGAGCCCTTCTACATCTCCGCCGGTCAGGGCATGATGGCCACGCTGGCCATTGCCGCCGAAAAGGGCGCCTACGCCCTCACCGACCGCGGCACCTGGATTAAGTACGACAACCAGCAGGGTGCGAACAATCCTCTCGCCATCGTGGTGCAAGGCGACTCCGCCCTGTTCAACCAGTACAGCGTCATCACCACCAACCCCGCCATCTGCCCCAACGTCAAGAAGGACCTTGCCGTGAAGTTCGAAGACTGGTGGGTGAAGCCCGAAACCCAGAAGCTCATTGAAGACTACAAGCTGGAAGGCAAGCAGCTCTTCTTCCCCAACGCCGGCAAGTAAGCCGCCGTGCGGGCCGGGAAACCGGCCCGCTTTCCTCTATTTTCTGTGCAGGTACCCATGGGATATTTCAGCGACGGCATGAACAAGGCGCTCGACTTGCTTCTGCACATGGACGACGCCACCTTTTCCGCCATAGAAGCGACGCTCACCTCCACAAGCTGCGCCCTCATCATCGCCATGATTCTGGGGCTGCCCCTGGGGTTCATGCTCGGCTACACCACCTTTCCCGGGAAAAAATTTCTGCGGCTCGTTTCCGATACGCTGCTGGCTTTTCCCACGGTTCTCATAGGCCTCATCGTCTATGTGTTCATCACCTACAGAGGCCCTCTCGGGCAGTTCGGCCTGCTTTTCACCCTGCCCGGCATGGTCATAGGTCAGTGCATACTGGCTCTGCCCATCATCGTGTCCTGGACGGCTCAGGCCGTGGAAAACCTTGACGGGCGCTGCCGGCAGACGCTGCTTACCCTCGGCGCCTCGCCCGTGCAGGTGGCGCTGCACACCATCCGCGAAATACGCTACGACCTCGGCATGGTATGCGTCACGGCCTTCGGCCGCGTGGTCACGGAAGTGGGCGTGGCCATGATGCTCGGCGGCAACATCCGCTACTCCACGCGCACCATGACCACGGCCATCTCGCTGGAAACCAGCAAGGGCGAATTCGCGCAGGGCATAGCGCTCGGCATCGTGCTGCTGCTCATAGCCTTTCTGGTCAACACTCTTCTGGCCTGGTTCAGGCGCAGGGGGCGCTCATGAGCATTCTTTTCGAAGCACACCACCTGTGCAGAAGCTACGGCAACATCACAGCCTTGAACCTGCCCTTCTTTTCCATGGAAAAAGGGGAAACCGTGGCCCTTACCGGCAGGAACGGAAGCGGAAAGTCCACCCTGCTGCGCCTGCTCGCCTTTCTGGAAAAGCCCACCTCCGGCACGCTGCATTACGCCGGAAACATGGAGGACCCCCGCCGGGAAATCACGCTGCTTCTGCAGGAGCCGTACCTCATGAAGGCTCCGGTGTTCTGGAACGTGACGCTCGGCCTGCGTCTCAGGGGAGCGGGCATGGCAGAACAGCGCAAAGGCTACATTGAAAGCATGCTGGCCGTAGGCTTCAGCGACCCCGAACTCATGGCCGGACGCGGCCCGGGAGAACTTTCCGGCGGCGAGCGCCAGCGCATCGCCCTGGCATCCCGGCTCATTCTCTCCCCTTCCGTGCTGCTCCTCGACGAACCGACTTCCAATGTTGACGAAGCGAGCGAAAAGGCCATACTCAATGTTATACGTTCCCTGAGCGCCCGCGGCGTAAGCATCGTCTGCGCCACGCACGACAGGGACATTCCCCCGGCCCTGGGCGCGAGGGAAATTGCCATCGTCAACGCAAAGCCCTGACTCAGGGCCCGGTCACCCGCAAACAAACCGCAGACATACAAGCTCGGAGAACATCATGCGTATCGTTGCCGTATCCACCAGTTCCCGCAAGGGTGAAAAGAAAGTCAATCAGCCGCAGGTGACGCTTGTGGCCAACCACGGCGTGGAGGGCGACGTCCACGCCGACGGAACCCATCGCCAGCTCAGTCTCCTGGCCATGGAAGACATCGAATACATGCGCTCCATGGGGGCCGACGTACATCCCGGCGACTGTGCCGAAAACATCACCACCGAAGGCGTGGAGCTCCACACCTGCCCCCTCGGCACCCGCTTCACCATCGGCGACGACATCGAGCTCGTGCTCACCCAGATTGGCAAGGGATGTCATGGGCTGCGCCATCCGTCAGCAGGTGGGCGACTGCATCATGCCCAGAAGAGGCGTGTTCTGCCGCATCCTCAAAGGCGGCGTGGTCAAGCCCGGCGACAGCTTCCGCATCAGCTTCCGCCCTCAGGTTCTTCCCACCGCATGACATTCCGAGGCTCCCATGTCTGATTTCTCCCATCTTGATGCCTCCGGCGCTCCCCGCATGGTCGATGTGGGCGCGAAGGCGGAAACCAAGCGTACGGCCATAGCCCGGGCCGTGGTGGAGCTCAACGCCCACACGCTCGAGCTGCTCAAAAAAAAGGCCCTGCCCAAAGGCGACGTCCTCACCGTGGCTCAGGTGGCGGGCATCATGGCCGCAAAGCGGACCTCCGAGCTCATTCCCATGTGCCATCCCCTGGCGCTCACCCATGCCGACGTGCGCTTCAGGGTACAGGACAATCCCCCTTCCGTCCTTCTCGAAGCCTCGGCCAGCACCACGGGCCGTACCGGCGTGGAGATGGAAGCCATCATCGCGGCCCAGGTGGCGGCGGCCACCATCTACGATATGGTAAAGGCCGTTCAGAAGGACGTGGTCATACGGGACGTGCGCCTCATTCTCAAATCCGGCGGCAAGAGCGGACTTTTCAAAACCGACGAGCCCATGCTCTTCACCGTGGAGGATACGCCGCTTCCCATGCCGCATCCGGCGCCGGAAGCCTGGACCGGCGAAGGCCTCGCCGTGGCCTGCATCACCCTTTCCGACAAGGGCTATGCCGGAGACCGCGTGGATGAAAGCGGCCCGGCTCTGCTCGACATGCTCTCCGCTCTTTCGCCCGCGCGCAGCCAGCTCTTTCTGCTGCCCGACGACCCGCGCGCCCTGCGCAAGCTCGTCAGAGAGCTTGCCTCTTCCGGCTGGGGGCTCATCGTCACCACCGGCGGCACCGGCCTCTCCCCCAGAGACTTCACGCCCGAAGCGCTCCTGCCCGTGCTCGAGCGCCGTCTGCCCGGTTTCGAACAGGTCATGTTCGCCGAAGGACTGGCCCACACGCCCCGCGCCGTTCTGTCGCGCTGCCTTGCGGGAACGCTCGGGCAGACCATGCTCATAGCTCTGCCCGGGAGCCGTCGTGCCGCGCAGGAAAACCTCGCCGCCCTGCTGCCCGTGCTGCCCCATGCGCTGGAAAAGCTCGGCGGCGACATGAGCGACTGCGGAAGGAGCTAGCGCCATGCCGGCACAGAACGACGAACTTCCCGCGCTCCTTACCGACGGGCACGGCAGAACGGTGCGCTACCTGCGCATTTCTGTTACCGACCGCTGCAATCTCTGCTGCCGCTACTGCCGGGACGACAGCGTGCCCTTCATCCCTCACGAGAATATCCTGCGATTCGAGGAAATAGAGCAGGTCATAGCAACCGCGGCGACGCTCGGCATACACAAGCTGCGCTTCACCGGCGGAGAACCTTTTGCCAGAAAGGGATTCCTCGAATTTCTCATAGGCATACATCAGCGCTTCCCGCAGATGGCCCTCAAGCTGACCAGCAACGGCACGCTGCTTGCGCCCGCTCTGGAAACGCTCAAAGAGCTCGGCGTTTCGGTCAACCTCTCGCTCGACACGCTGGACCGAGAGAAATATGCCTCCATCACCGGCAGGGACATGCTGCCCACGGTGCTGGAAAACATGCACAGGATGCTGGAACTCGGCATTCCGCTGAAAATCAACGCCGTCGCCATGCGCGGCGTCAACGACGGCGAGCTTGCCGCTCTGGCCTCCATGGCCATGGACTGGCCCGTGGACGTGCGCTTCATCGAGTTCATGCCCATGGGAGATTCCACCATCTGGTCTAACAGCCTGTTCTGGCCTGCTGCCGACATTCTGGATACCGCCCGCAGGTACTGGAAACTCGACCCCGTCGCCCTGCGCCGCAGAGACGGAAAGGAAAGTGAAGGCAGCACTGCCGAAGAGCGCGGCCCGGCCAAGCTGTGGAAACTCATCACCCCCGAAGGCAAGGTCTCCCGGGGCAGCTTCGGTCTCATCACCTCCGTCACGCAGAGCTTCTGCCAGTCCTGCAACAGGCTGCGTCTCACGGCGGAAGGAAACCTGCGCACCTGCCTCTTCGATGACAGGGAATATCCCATACGGGACATTCTACGGGAAAAAGGTACGGAAGAAGTACGCCGCATCATGCTGGATGCCGTCTCCCGCAAGCCGGTCGGCGCGGAAATTCTCGCGGCGAGCCAAGGACCCGTGGCGCACAAGCGTATGTCCGCCATCGGGGGATAACAGCATTAATCCCTGCCGATAAGAAGGCCCCGTCGCTTGCGGCGGGGCTTTTTTATCGGCTCATGGCTCGCCCCACCGTCACTTTCCCAAAACGTTCCTTATCCCATGCCGGAATGTCGCACTGCAACCACGAAAGCCGACGCATCCATACCGAAATCAGCCTCATGGTGCACCGCATAGCCAGCCTTGCATGCGGCGTCGTATCACAAAAGGAAAAGGTTGTGGGATGACGAAAAGAGGAAAAGCAGGACCGTAAGAAAACACGCTTATCCTTTCCTGCTAAAAAGCAGCCTCCCACATCGCAGCACTTTTCAGAATCGCCATGGCCTGCGAATACTCCAGAATCCGGTGTCTGGAAACGATGTCGTGTCTGCAGGACCTTCTCCATCGGCACGCCGGGGAAAAACGGGCATCAAGAATATCGTCGCTGTTGCCGAGGAACAATCGCGCATACCTCGTCCCGCCGAACAGCGGACCCTCGTCCTTATCCCCGAAAAGTCTGTTTCCCGTCCAGAGCCTCGGCCCCCTGTTTCCGCCACGCCGCCATGCTCCAGGCTCACAGGTCGTTGTACCAGAGGTGAGCCCCTCTCTTCCGTCTCTCCGCCGGGCGGCCTGCTTTCCCCCAAAGCGCGCCCTATGTTCACTCCGTCAGACTTCCGCTGGGAAAAGTACGCGAACTTCGCCGTTACGTTTCCAGCATGCCCGCGGGACGACACTCTCCGCACGTGTTCATGCCGCTCTCTCACCGCTTGTTGAACGAGGCTCCCATCATTTCCCCCAGTCCAGAAAAAACGAACGCATCCGGCAAACGGCTTTCTCCGCTTATCTTCGCAGACCTACGGACGAAAAAATCCTATGGCACCGCCCTTCCCGGTACGGAAATGGACCGCTCACGGCCCTTGACAAGAATAACGGCCAGGACATTTATATTTTCCAAGGTTCCGGCAGCATGGCCGGGCCGTCCCGTCACCCCAACCCAAGGAGCGTATCATGATGCTTCGCCTGCTTGCCTGCCTGATTCTGGCCATGCAGCTCGCCTTCCTCCCCGCATCCGGCCCGTCGTATGCCGCCGAAACGCAGCAGGCCGCAAAGAGCTATGACTACACCGTGCTGCCGCTGGAACGCAACGGTTATAAGCTGCACCTCGACTGCCTGCGCAGCGTGGACACCACCTATAAGAAGAACATCCTTCTGGTGCACGGCCTGACCTACTCCTCCCATGAGTTCGACGTGAACTACGGAGACTACAGCCTCGCCCGCTTCCTGGCCGACAAGGGCTACGCGGTGTGGCGCGTGGACGTTGCCGGTTACGGCCAGTCCCAGGCCGTTGAGGACGGATTCATGCCCAACTCGGACTACGCCGCCGAAGACGTTGCCGCCGCTGCCGCCGCCATTCTGAAGATAAGCGGGCAGAAGCAGCTCGACGTGCTCGGCTGGAGCTGGGGTACCGTCACCAGCAGCCGCTTTGCGGCCAAACATCCCGACATGGTCCGCAGACTCGTGCTCTATGCTCCTATTCTGAGCGGTCTCGGCGCAGGCAACGTCACCTCTCCCTTCAACAACAATACCTGGGTGCACGCGGCCGGAGACTTCCAGATGACCAAGGACGGCGCCATCGACTACAATATCGTGGAACCTGCCGTGGTGGCCGAATTCCAGTCCAACTGCTGGCGCTATGACGGAAATTCCAGCCCCAACGGCGGCCGCCGCGACCTTATTTCCTCCCCCTCCAATCTGCTCATCTTCCCCGAACAGCTGAAAATGCCCACCTTCGTCATTGCCGGCGACAACGACCCCTACATCAACAAGGACCTGTTCCACAGCCTTGAGCCCAAGCTGCCTGCCGGCTCGGACGTGGTGGAAATCAAGGGCGCTGCCCATGCCATGATGATGGAAAAGCCCTTCTACAAGGATTTCCGCAACAAGGTCATGGCCTTCCTTGAAAAGTAGGCCTTTCCTCTGTCGCCTCGTGCCATCTGGCGGCTCGGACAGATGAAACTCTCCGCTGCCCATAAGCGGTGCGGACCGGATTTCCGGTCTGCACCGCTTTCTTTATGAAGAGTGCATTCCCTGCCCTTGAAAACGAAGAACAGGCTTCCGGCGGACTTTAACGAGGGGGCTCATGGCACAGCCCCTTGTCCCCTTTCTCAAAACGATAAGACGGCTTCCAGCGCTCTCCCGCTCCCCCCCCATAGGACGTATCCAGAAATCCGGCAATAAATGCCCCTGCGGCATCCGCCTTCACCTGTGCAGAATGTCCCACGTCTCCCCAGAAAGACGTCCTCTCCATGGGGGAAGAATACTGCGGAAACGACCGCTCACGCAGAAAGGACAGAAGGAAGTCCCAGAGCACAAAAAATTCCGAAAAATTTTCGGCAGCGTCCATGCCGGGCTTTTCCACTGTCGGCGCAGAAGACGGACCGGCATGGACCGGCCGCTCCCCTCCCCCCCCCCCCACAAGCGGCCGCTAAAAAGTCCAGGCCCCCGGGGCCGCCCAGTCCGGATAGGGGGGGGACGCCCCGCCCCAACCGGGACGAACCACACTGCGCACGCTCCAAGAAG
>CALUPQ010000188.1 GCA_944322695.1 uncultured Mailhella sp.
TGAGGAGTTTTTATAGATGTTTGGCATCGGCAGCACAGAATTGCTGGTCATCCTGGTCGTGGCGCTTCTTGTTCTCGGACCCAAGAATCTGCCCAAAATAGCCCATACGCTCGGCCGCGCCATGGGAGAGTTCCGTCGGGTTTCCACGGAATTTCAGCGCACCCTCAATACGGAAATAGCCTTTGAGGAAGAAAGTGAAAAGGCCAAGGCAAGAAAGGCCGAAGCCGACAAGGCGAAGGCCGCTTCCGGTTCGTCCGGCAGCGACGCTGCGGACACGGAAAACAAGGCCTGAGCGGGCGGACGGTATGGAAGACAAAGAATATCCCCTTCCCCCGGACACCGGGGAAAAGAAACAGGATGACGGTTCCGCGACGGAACCGAATCTCGCCTCATATTACGCCGCCGCCGCGTCTGCCGCAGACTCCGGCCGCACCTTCCCTGAAGAAAACGGTCAGGACGAACCTTCCGAAGAGCAGCCTTCTTCCGATACTGCCTCGCCGGAAGAGCCTTCCGCCGCGCCCTCCGATTCGCAGGACACGGAAGAAGTTCCCTCCTCCGACATTTCCGACGACGGAAGCCCGCACGGCCCTCTCGACCTTTTTTCCGAAGCCGGGAATGAAGACGCCGGGAAGGATGACGGGGAAAAGGCCGTAACGCCGGATGCCGGCAGTTCCGAGCCCGTGCCTCCCTATGAAAACGCTCCCGTCATCGGCGCTTTTCAGAAGCCTGAAAAGGTTGAAGAGCGCAGCGTGCAGTCCGCGCAGGACGATGACGACGAAGAGGAAGGCGCGGAAGACGACGTGCCCATGAGCATCATAGGGCATCTCAACGAGCTGCGTCGCCGCCTGTTCCGCATCGTCATCATCGTCATTCTCGGCTTCGTGGCCTTCTATGGCGTGTCCGAGCCTCTGTACGGCTTCCTTTCCGCGCCGCTTCAGGCCTGCATGCCCGAAGGCAGCAAGCTCATCTACACCTCGCCCCAGGGAGCGTTCTTCACCTACATGAAGGTGGCTCTCGTGGCGTCGCTGTTCGGCACGAGTCCCTTCAGCTTCTACCAGCTTTGGGCCTTCATCGCACCCGGCCTCTACCGCGAGGAACGGCGGGCCGTGCTGCCGCTGGCCTTCTTCTCCTCCATCTTTTTCCTGGCGGGCGCGGCGTTCTGCTTCTTCCTGGTGTTCCCCATCGCCTTCCAGTTCTTCATGGGATTTGCGACGGAAACCATCGTGCCCATGATATCGGTGGAAGAATACCTCAGCTTTGCGCTCAAGCTGCTCATCGCCTTCGGCGTGGTGTTCGAAATGCCGCTGTTCGCGTACTTCCTCTCACGCTTCGGCCTGCTTACCCCGGCCTTCATGCGCCGCTCCCGGCGCTACGCCATACTGGTCATCTTCATCGTGGCCGCCATACTCACCCCGCCGGACGTGTTCTCCCAGTGCCTCATGGCCATGCCCATGCTTCTGCTCTATGAAGTGAGCATCTATGTCTCGGCCGCGGCCTATAAGAAAAAGGACGAAGGCAGGGAAAAACAGAAATCTGCAAACACCGAAGAAGGGGACGCATGATGCTGCAGGAACTCTCTCCCCGCTCCGCCTCGCTCTCGCGCTCCACGGGCGAAACCTCCGTAAAGCTGAACCTTCTGCTGGACGGCTCGGGTGAAACCACCATTTCCACCGGTTTCGGCATGCTCGACCACATGCTCACGCTCCTGGCCTTCTGGGCAAAGTTCGATTTGCGTCTCACCTGTTCCGGTGACATGCATGTCGACGCCCATCACACCACGGAGGATGTGGCTCTGAGTCTCGGCAGGGCGCTTCGCGAAGCGCTCGGCGACAGAAAGGGCATTGCCCGCGCAGGCTGGGCCAGAGTGCCCATGGACGAGGCCCTCGCCGACGTCACCGTGGATTTGTCCGGCCGTCCGTGGCTGGAGTTTCGGGGCGACGAACTGCTGCCTCCGGTCATGGCCGGCGAAGAGAAGGACCTGTGGCGGGAATTCTACAAAGCCCTTGCCACGGCAGCGCAGTGCAACATCCACATCTCATTCCAGTACGGCAAAAACGGCCATCATCTTCTGGAATCCGCCGCCAAGGGACTGGGCCTTGCGCTGGCGCAGGCTGTACGACGCAGCGACGACCGCATGCCCAGCACCAAGGGGAGTCTCGACTGATGTTTTTCCGCCATTTTCTTCTCGCCCTGTGCAGCCTGTGCCTTCTGGCCGGCTGCCAGAAGGCTCCTGAGCAGCAGCGTCTCATCATGCCGGACCTGGTGGTGGCCATCGCGCCCTTCACCCAGCCCAAGCAGACCAACGAACTGCTCTCCGGCTTCATTCCCGAAGACCAGCAGCCCGTTTCCGAAGAAACGCTTGCCAAAATGGACACGCTGTTCCGCGACAAGCTCAACTCCGCAAAGCATCCCTACGTATTTCTGAGCGACGCCGACATCACCGGCGACATGGCCAGAGACTCCCGCGGACGCCGCAACGCCCTGATGACATGGGCCGAGCGTGCCAGAGCCGCCGGCGCGGACATGATTATCGTGCCGCAGGTCATCACCATGCAGGAGCGCGTGGGCGGCAAGGCCGGCGTGGTGTCCGCCGCGGCCGTCAACGAGGACTTCTACCTCATCGACGCGCGCGAACCCGCAACGCTCGTCATGCGCAGCCACTTTGCCGAAGAACAGAAACCCCTTACCAGCGACATCACCAAAATCGGCACGTTCTTCCGCCGCGGCGGCAGCTGGCTCACGGCTCTTGAACTGGCCGCGGAAGGCATGGACAAGGCCGTGGAGGAATTCGGGCTATGATTATCTTTCCCGCCGTGGATTTGCAGGACGGCAAGGCCGTACGCCTGAAACAGGGCAGAGCCGAAGAGTCCACCGTTTTCAACGACGACCCCGTGGCCGCCGCGCTGCACTGGCAGAATCAGGGTGCTGAATGGCTGCACCTCATCGACCTCGACGGTGCCTTTCAGGGCAGAAGCGTCAATGCGGACCTCGTGGCCCGCATCAGTGCGGCGTTGAACATTCCCATCGAGCTCGGCGGCGGCGTCCGCGATGAAGACGCGGCGCGCATGTGGTTCGATGCCGGTGTCACCAGACTCATCATCGGCACCATGGCGCTGGAGAAGCCGAAGGAATTCGCCCGCCTCTGCTCGCTCTTTCCCGGCAGGATAGGCGTTTCCCTCGACGCCGTGGACGGCCGCCTCAAAACCCGCGGCTGGGTCGCCGATGCGGGCCTTACGGTGGACGAAGTCCTGCCCCGCCTTGTGGAGGACGGCACGGCCTTCATCATCTATACCGACATCGCCCGCGACGGCATGCAGAGCGGCGTGAACATGCCCATGCTCACCCACCTTGCCACGGTCAGTCCCGTACCCGTGGTGGCCGCCGGCGGCGTATCCACTCTGGAGGACATCAAGGCTCTCTATCCTCTCAGCGTCAACGCCCATCTGGAAGGCGCCATCTCCGGCCGCGCCATCTATGAAGGAACGCTGAACCTTCCCGAAGCCATGGCCTGGATACGGGAACAGAAAGCCTGACATTCCCTTTCAGTCTCATCTCGAAAAGCCCGCACCGAAACCGGTTCGGGCTTTTCGTCACTCTGAAGGACGACGCACGGGTCATGACACACCGACACAGTGCCCAGTTTTCCCCCCTGCCGACCGTTCCGTACTCGAATACGCCCCATGCTTCCACCGCCCGTGGACGGATTTCCGACGCCGTGCCTCTTCACGACCGACCCGTCTGACCGCACTTTTCTTTCAGAACAAACGGCCCCACCATCCGACAGGCGTACGCACCTTGCGCAGCCGCCTGACGAGAGGAAGCGGCCCCCTGACCCGGCAGAAATTCAGAACGCCGAAGCTCTTACGGCAAAGGTGGAACGCATACGCCTCATGGCTTTCGGCCCATCCATAGCCCTGCCCCGCGTTCTGCGCACCGCCTCATGCGCTGGAGACCCGACGTGGCCGATAGTCGCCGGCTTCGGCCGTCAGCATGCCGGCCGAGCTCGGCGTTTTCTCCACATCGGCTTTGCCTGCGCCCTCCTCGACGACCTGCTGCCCATCTGACATGAAAAGGCGCCTCTCCCGATAAACGGAAGAGACGCCTTTCAAACATAACGACGTAAAAAGCCTACTTTCTCAGCGTAAGCAGCAGCACCGAGCCGATGACCAGCGCACACCCTATCCATCCGATGAGGGAGAAGTTCTCATTCCACAGCCACCAGCAGAGCAGCGTGCTGACCACGGGCTCCAGATTTCCCAGAATGGCGGCCTGCACGGGGGAAAGGTAACGCAGGGACTGGCCGTACCAGTAGTAGGAAACATAGGTGGACACGAAGCTGAGCACGAAAAGGGCGCCTGCCGCGTGCAGGCTCATCGGTCCGAGGTGGGCAAAGAAAAACAGCACCGCCGCGGCGGGAAGAAAGGTCAGAGCAAAAAGGGCCTGCGTGGAATAGCGGTCCTTGTACCAGGCAAAGAACAGGAACTGGAAGGCATAGGTGAAGCCGGAAAGCAGACCGCAGGCCAGGCCCACGTAGGAAACCTCGCCGCCGAGACTGCCGCCGGAAAGGCACACCAGCGTCGTTCCGGCCATGGCCAGCAGCAGCGCGGTCAGCTTCGCGGAATTTATGGCCTCATGGAACAGTATGCGCGAGAAGAAGGCCACCCACGCCGGAGCCGTGAACATGAGAATGATGGCAATGGCTCCGCCGCTTTTCTGGATGGATATCTGCAGTGAAAGAATGACGATGGAAACGTTGACGGCTCCGAAAAGCACCATGCTCGCCAAGTCGCGTCCTCCGGCCTTCAGGCCTCCGCGCAGCAGGGCATGGACGAGAAAGCAGAGACCGGAAACGGCCATGCGCCAGAACGCCACGGACGCGGGGTCCATGCCTTCCTCGAAGCACACGCGGGAAACAGGACCGATGATGGCCCATGCCAGAGCGGCCAGTACGCAGTAGATGGTGCCCATCCAGAATCCGCTTGCTTTTATGCCGACCGTTCTCACTCGTCATCCTCCACCATGCCGTACGTCAGCCTTTCTGCACCGGCAAGCTCTTTAAAACGCCGCACCGCAAGCTCCAGCGCCCTTTCCAGGTTCTCTCTCGCAGAAAAGGAATAGATGATTGTCAGCAGACGGCGGCTTTCGGGCCGCACCATGGCTCTCGTGGAATCGCTGGTGGGACTGCCCACGGCGCCTTCCGCATCGGCCAGAAGCGGCATGTGTTCAAGGTCCAGGGTGTCCTTTCCTATTCCGGCATAGCTCTCACCGGGCAGACCGCGCCGGAAAACGAGCGTCCCCTCCAGCGCATCCCTGTCGTACGACCCCAGAGAAAAGCCCGTCTCCAGAGAAACAAGGTTGTTCACGTCCACCACGGCATTGATGCGGTAAAGCTCCTTGCCCTGCCGTACGCGTCGGTACAGGGCTTCGGAGGAAACTCTCCAGCGTCCCGGGTCTCTGCCGCAGGCCTTGTATGCCTTTCTGGCATCTCCTATGCCCGGCATGTCGGCCAGCGGCGTGGATTCCAGCCGGGCCGCAAGGTCCGGCAGAAGAGCGTCCATGCGCTGCCACACCGATTCGCACGGCCTGCCCGGGTCCGCCTCATAGCAAAGCCAGCCCAGCCGGCACTCCGGCCAGAGAGAAAGAATCCCGCCATCTATGCGAATATCCGTTCCGCACATGTTCAGCTCCGGAATGTAGATGAAAAAAAAGCCGCCTGTTCATACAGGCGGCTAAATTCTGGTGGAGATGAAGAGAATTGAACTCTTGGCCTCTTGAATGCCATTCAAGCGCTCTCCCAACTGAGCTACATCCCCGTTGCAGAAGTAGGTTTGCCAGATTCGGTCCCGCCCGTCAAGCGAAAATATGCTTCCCGGGCATTTTTTCCGAACTCCCCGGCTTACTCCAGCACCGCCAGCGCATCCAGCACAGGCTGAAGGGTGCCCTCCTCCTGGGCCTCGCGCATGAGACGGCCGATGTACTGAAGCTGACGCCGCTTCGCCTCGTAGCCGGAAAGCCTGTCATATTCCTCCATGCCTTCCTTCAAGTCCGCAGGCAGCGGCAGACGCGCTCTTTTGACGGCGGGAATTTTCGCAAGACGCTCGCCCACGGCCTGAAGGGCCGCGCTGTCGCGTTTTTTCTGCGAACGGCTTACCCGTTCCTCCTCGGCCTCGCCGCCTATCTGATAACGATTCTTGCGGGGCATTTACTGCTGTACCTCGGGACCGCCGTCTTCGGGGTTGAAATTGGCGCTCTCTTCCATTTCCAGCGTGTCAATCTTCTCTTCCAGCCACTCCATCAGCGCGCGGGCCGTGTGATAGTTGAACAGGACGCGGGAATGGATGTGGCGGGTGATGACGCGCTCTTCCTCATCAAAAGGAACGACTTCCGCACCGAAGGCGCCGTCCGGTTCCACGGCTCTTTCGGAAAACGAAGGAAGCTTGTCGCTCTCCACATAGAAATTCACTTCGATTTCGCCCTGGGGATTGATGCCTCCCCATACGCCGTGCGTGTACTGAAGGCGGCAGCCGGGCTCCTGGCTGTATTCGTAGCGCACTCTGCTGGGATATCTTATCTGACTCATGCAAACCTCTCAAAAATGACCGCCTCGCGGGCAGGCGCAGCCTTTCTTCATAGCCTTACTTGTCCGGCAAGTAAAGGAGCAGATTCCCTTCCGGGGGCCTGCGGCACTTGACGTAAAGGCGGCCTCACGGCACATTGGGGCATTCCTGACGCCCCGCGGCGACAGGCCCCTCCGACATTTCTCCCGAAAGGAATTTCTTATGAACAGCTACACCAAGGAAACGCTGCAGGTCCGCCCCATTTTCGACTTTGAACTGCTGCTGAGCCTTCTTTCCGAAAAGCGTCTGGGCGGCAAGGTGCTCGAGGAAATGGCCGAAGCCTGGGAACGCTGGCTGCCGAAGCTGCATGCCATCAAACTGGAAACCGGCAAGGGCCGCTATCTGGCTCTGTGGCTCGAACAGGACGTGGAAAAGGAAGTGGACGAAGAATGGGCGAAGTCCTCCGAGTACGGCTACCGTCTGAGCGCCCTTGCCCAGACCATGTGCCAGTGCGCCGTCTATCAGCTCATGCCCGAAGTGGAGGAGGCCGGCTGCGCCCCCGCTCCCCAGCCCACCGCCGCGCTCTGCGAGGCGCTTGCCGCCGAAGGGCTGGACTATCAGGAAGTGACGCACTCCATGCTGCCCAAGTTCAGCGTGCTCACGCCCTATCCCTTCCGCGGCGCGTGCGACATCTGCTATCTGCGCAAGGAATGCCCCAAGGCCAACGGACAGGGAAACCAGTTCCGCACCTTCGAAATCGGCGGAGAGCCGGAAAAGGCGTAGCCATGGACCGCGAACGCATGAAGGAGGGCTTCCTCCACATCTTCAAGGCCGCGGGCTATTCGCTGGCCGGACTGAAGACGGGACTGCGCCTCAGCCTTGCCTTCCGGCAGGAAACGGGCATTCTCATCCTGCTTCTCATTCTGCTCGCCGCATATCAGAAACCCGTCACCACCTGGCTTATCGCCGTCGGCGCCTGGTTTCTGGTCATGATGGCGGAACTCATCAACACCGCCATCGAAGAAACGCTCAATCTCATCACGAAAGACTACAACATTGCGGTAAAGAACGCCAAGGACATGGCCTCCGCAGCCGTGTTCCTCATGCTGGCCGTCAACGCCGCGCTGTGGCTTTGCATGTTCGTCCTGAAGCTGTTCTAGCGAGGCTCCTGCCGAAGACGGAGTACCGAATGCACGGATTGCCCTGAAGTCATGCATCCTTCGCCATCGGGCTCCCCGCGCGCTCGGAAGATTCCCCGGAAAGCGCCTCGCCAAGAACCGCCCCGCATCCCGCCTTTCAACCCCGCCCGGGCAGAGTCCACCGGCAACGCCGGACTCCTTCTGCCTGCGCAATCCACCGCCGGAGAGCTCCCATGGAAACCGTCTTCCTGAAAAAAGGCGAAGACCGCCGCCTGCGCGTAGGCCACCTCTGGGTGTTCAGCAACGAAATAGATACGAAACGCTCGCCCCTTTCCTCCTTCACTCCGGGGGAATCCGTCCTTGTGGCCGACTGCGGAGGCCGCATACTCGGCACGGGCTACGTCAATCCCGCCTCGCTCAGCGCCGTGCGCATGGTCAGCAGAAAGCAGGACGAAACGCTGGGAGCCGACCTTCTGCGCCGCCGTCTTTCCGAAGCTCTCGAACTGCGCCAACGCCAGTTCCGTGCGCCCTTCTACCGCCTCTGCCACGGCGAGGGCGATTTTCTGCCCGGCCTTGTGGCAGACCGCCACGGCGACCATGTCGTCTGCCAGATTACCACGGCGGGCATGGAAGCCCATACCGAAGAGCTCGTCTCCGTGCTGAACGACCTTCTGCACCCGTCCTCCATTCTGCTGGACAACGACACCGCCTCCCGCAGCCTTGAAGGTCTGGAGCGCTTCCAGCGCGACGCTCTGGGCGAAACGCCCGAGGAAACCACGGTAGAGGAAAACGGCATGACCTACGCCATTCCCCTCCGCGGCGGGCAGAAAACCGGCTGGTTCTATGACCAGCGCGTGAACCGAGCCGCCCTTTCTCCCTTCGTGCAGAGTCAGCCCGGCTGTCATGTGCTGGACGCCTTCTGCTATGCCGGAGGCTTCGGCGCGCTGGCCGCGAAAAACGGCGCGGGAAAGGTCAGCTTCATGGACGCTTCCGCCCACGCCCTGTCCTATGCGCGGCGCAACGCCGAGCAGTTCGGAACGGAGACGGAAACGCTGCAGGGCGACGCCCTTACCCTGCTCGCCGAACTCCGCCGCGAAGGCCGCACCTTCGACATCGTCTGCCTCGACCCTCCGGCCTTCATTAAAAGGAAGAAGGACGCCAGACAGGGGCTTGAAGCCTATCAGCGCGTCAACGAACTGGGGCTCGACCTCGTCAGCCCCGGCGGTTTCCTCATGACCTGCTCCTGCTCCCACCACCTGGAAGCCGAAGCCCTGCGCAATCTCGTCACCCGCGCCGCAGGAAAAAGACGCCGCCACGCCAGGCTGCTCTTCCAGGGCTTTCAGGGGCCGGACCATCCCATCCATCCGGCCATGCCGGAAACGGCCTACCTCAAAACCTTCCTGTTCCATCTGCCCAAATAGCCTTCAGGGGCGGCCGCAAGGCCGCCCTTTCTTTTTCCGGGTGCTGCCGTACCCGCCCACTGAGGCCGCTCCTTCCCGCCCCTTCCGCATTAACTCTGTTATCTGAAGAAGATATCCCCTTCTATCGAAGCCGGTGCGCCGCTGGAGAAGACGCCCGTGCTTGCCGCCGGCTCCGTTTTTCTATACCGTGAAGACGCGCATGTTCCGCGCAAGAAATCCCGACGATTCGCCGGCACAAGAGGTTCCGCCATGTCTTCCATTCAGGCTACCCGTATGCTCACCCCTGGCCCCACGCCCATTCCCGACCGTGTCCGACTTGCCATGGCCGCACCCCTGCCGCATCACCGCAAGGACGCCTTCAAGCAGATTCTGGCCGAAAACCAGACCATGCTGAAATCGCTCTTCTGCACCGAGTCCCCCGTACTGCCTCTGGCCTGCTCCGGCACCGGCGTCATGACGGCCGCGGCCTTCAATCTGTTCCATCCGGGAGAAAAGGTGCTCGTGGCCACGGCCGGCCACTTCGGCAACCGCTGGGTGGACATCGTGACCATGCGGGGCCTCGAGCCCGTGGTTCTGCGCAAGAACGCCGGCGAGTCCTTCGACCCGGAGGAAATCCGCGCCATGCTCGATGCGGACGCCTCCATCCGCGGCGTGTTCATGCAGATTTCCGAAACCTCCACCGGCGTGCTGCACCCCGTGCGGGAAGTGGCCGCCATCACCCGTGAACGGGACGTCATTCTTGTGGCCGACGGCATTTCCGCCGTCTCCATCTCCCCCGTTCTCATGGACGAGTGGGGCATCGACTGCCTTATCACCGGCTCTCAGAAGGGCCTCATGCTGCCGCCCGGCCTCGGGTTCATCGCCCTTTCCCCCCGCGCATGGCAGCGCGTGGAAAGCGTCGCCCCCCAGTGCTACTACTTCGACCTGCGCGCCGAACGTACCAGCTGTGAAAAGAACCAGACCCACTACACGTCGCCCATCAGCCTGCTTGTCGGCCTGCATGAGGCGCTGACCATGCTGCTGGAAACGGGCATGGACAACATCTTCAAAAAGCAGTGGGCCCTCACGCAGATGGCCAGAACCGGCCTTGCCGCCATGGGCATGGACCTTTTCGTCAAGGAAGAAGGCCGCTACACCTGGGGGCTCACCAGCATTCTCATGCCGGAAAACATGCCCGCAAGCCCCATCGTGGCCAAGGCCTACAAGGAATGCGGCGTCATCCTTACCGCCGGACAGGGAGAACTCAAGGAAAAGGTCATCCGTCTTGCCCACATGGGCTGGGTGGACTGGGCCGACCTTGCCGCCGGTCTGCACGCCCTTGCCTGGAGCCTGCCCGAAAAACCGCAGGGAGCCTATCTGGAAGCGGCGCTTGAAGCCTATCACAAGGCTCTCGAAGCGTAGGATTCCGCAAGCGTTCATGCGCAAGTCCCATGGGCAGCTCCGCACCATGCCCGGTCTCGCCTGAAAGCCAAACGAACAGCATCCGCACGCTGAGTTCCACCGTGTCACCATAAAAGGCCGGATTCATTTCCGGCCTTTTATGGTGTCCGAAAGGCACTTCCCGCAGATTTTTCATCAGGCGAAAACCATTTCAGCTGCGGCTCCTTCATGCCCGCCGCCCTCTTTCCCGCAAAAGCGACAGCCCCTTCCGCCGATGCGCTCCTCTTCCCTCTCCCTCATGGCCCAGCCGCCAAGTGAGCCAGCCGTGACGAAAAAGCAGAACCGGCCACAACGCCTGTGCCGAAACGGCATCGGGCCGAACCCCGTTCTTCCGCAAGCCGCTTTCTCTCTTCCTCCCCGAAGGAAAGTCGCTTTGTCACAAGGAAAGGAGATGGCGATGACCGCTCCGCCCGGCTGCGGAACAAGAATCTCTTCCTCTCTCAGTTCTTTTTCTTGCACTTGTTCAAAAAAGAACATAACATTTTCCTGCAAGAACAGGCTGTTGTAAGAAACCTCGCCCGAACGGAAAACTCTGCCGCTCCCATGACAGTTTATCTTCCGACGTTCTTTACGGGGGATTGCGCCCTCGAACTTTAATAAGGAGTCCTCCGGCAAAAAAGCCGACATCAACTTACTGAATTTACAGTATATTTCACGATGCACACCGAAGAATGTCCGGAAAAGAACTTGTGAAGAGCCCGGGAGAGTGCGTAATTGTCTTGCATTTTCCGATAACTTGCTGATAAAGTGTCTGCCGATAGTTTCTTTTCGGTGACATGAACCTTTATTCTCTGGAGGTTTTTCCACATGGCTCCCAATATTCTCATCATCGGCGGCGTTGCCCTCGGCCCCAAGGCTGCCGCCCGTGCCAAGCGTCTCATGCCCGACAGCAACATCACCATGATTGACCAGGGCACCTATATTTCCTACGGCGGCTGCGGCATTCCCTACTTCGTGGGCGGCGACGTGCCTCAGATGAACGGCCTGCGCACCACCAACGCCGGCGTCGTGCGCGACGAAGCCTTCTTCAAGGAACTCAAGGGCGTCAACGCCATCTGCCACACCCGCGCCCTGTCCATCAACAGGAAGGAAAAGACCGTCACTGTGGAAAACACGCAGACCGGTGAAAAGCGCGACATGCCCTATGACAAGCTCGTCATCGCCACGGGCAGCAGCCCCCGCATTCCTCCCATTCCCGGCGTGGATTTGAAGAACGTCACTTCCGTGACCTGCCTTGAAGCCGCCAAGGCCATTCAGGAACAGTGCGCCGCCCGCAGAATCAACCATGCCGTCATCATCGGCGCCGGCTTCATCGGTCTGGAAATGGCCGTGGCGCTCGCCGACATGTGGGGCATCAAGGTCACCGTCATCGAAATGGTGGACCACATCCTGCCCGCCCAGCTGTGCTACAACTTCAGCCAGATTGCCAAGCACGACCTTGAGGAAATGGGCATCACCGTGCTCACCGGCGAAAGCGTGAAGGAACTCAAGGGCAAGGACGGCGCCGTCTGCCAGGTCGTGACCGACAAGCGCACCATCGACGCCGACGAAGTCATCTTCTCCATCGGCGTGACGCCCAACTCCAAAATCGCTTCTGATGCCGGCATCGCCTGCCATCCCCGCGGCGGCATTCTGGTGAACACCCACATGCAGACCTCCGACCCCGACATCTATGCCGGCGGCGACGTGGTCGTGGTGCGCAACCTTATCTCCGGCGACCTTTCCTATCTGCCTCTCGGCTCCATGGCCAACAGACAGGGCCGCGTCATCGGCACCAACATCGCCGGCGGCCAGGCCACCTTCGAAGGCGTTGTCGGCTCCTGGTGCGTGAAGCTGAACAAGATGCACGCCTCCGGCGCCGGTCTCACCCTGCATCAGGCCCGCATGGCCGGCTTCGACGCCATCGAGGTCAGCATGGAAGGTTCCGACAAGGCTCACTTCTATCCCGGCCACACCAACACCAGCATCAACGTGGTGGTGGACAAGCAGTCCCGCCGCGTGCTGGGCATCCAGGGCATGAGCACCGACGGCTCCGCCGTGAAGGCCCGTACCGACGCCGTGGCCGCCATGCTGCAGGTCTCCCGTCCCACGCTGAACGACCTCTCCAACCTCGAAGTCTGCTACGCTCCGCCCTTCGCCTCCGCCATGGACGTCATCAACGCCGCCGGCAACGTGGCCGACAACGTGGTGAGCGGCTACCACAAGTCCATCACTCCCGACGAATTCGTGGATTTGTGGGAAAAGCGCGACGAAAACAACTACCTCTTCGTGGACATCCGTCCTGCCAAGGCCGGCAAGCCCATCGAAGAACGCCATCCCGGTCAGTATCTCTCCCTGCCGCTGGAAGAATTCAACGCCCGCGCCAAGAACGAGATTCCCACCGACCGTCCCGTGGCTCTCGTGTGCAACACCGGCACCCGTGCCTATGAAGCTCAGCTCAAGCTGCGCGCCATGGGCATCGACACCGTGAACTCCGCCGGCGGCCATACCGCCCTGCGCAAGCGCGGCGACGAAGAGAAGTTCTAATCTTCAGGAACAGTCCTGAGTCTCTTCAAGGCGGGACGGCTTATGCCGTCCCGCCTTTTCCATGCCTCAGCCCTTCCCCCCTTGCATGCCTTCACCGTCTGTAGCATATTGGGGAAAAAGAGGCAGTTATGGCAGCATCTCTCTTCTCGCGTCCTTTTTTTCGAGCGTACGGCGCTCTCTGGAGTCTGGCCCGCCCTCTGCTCAAGCGAAGTTCAAGGCTCGCCGACGGATGGCAGGAACGCCTGATTCCCGAGAACTGGCTTGAGCCCGACTTCCCCTCTTCCGACGGTCATGCCGTGGACGTGTGGATACAGGCCGCCTCAGGGGGAGAAGCCCGCCTCGCCGTCGCCGTCTGCCGCCACTTCTCCGCCTCCTCTTCCCTGCGCATTCTCGTCACCACCTGGACCAGACAGGGACGCGACGTTCTCGAACAGGCCATTCCCGCCCTTCGCCAAAGCCACCCTCAAATGACCGTGGCCGTGCGCTTCGCGCCCTTCGACCACCCCGACACCGTCAGACGCGCCGTATCGCTGGCCTCGCCCCGGCTTGTGGCACTGCTGGAAACGGAGCTCTGGCCGGGCCTTCTGGCCGCCTGCCGGGAAAAGAACATTCCCGTCCACGTCTTCAACGGGCGCATCAACAGCTCCACCGCGCACTTCGGCAAGCTCTTTCCCTCGCTCATGGCGGACATATCCCCTTCCGCCATATACGCCATATCCAGATACGACAAGAAGAGCTTCTCCTCCATGTTTCCCTGCCCTGTGGAAGTGATGCACAACATCAAGTTCGACCTTGCCGCAGGCGCTCTTTCCGAGCCTCTGGCCAGACAATCCCACAGCTTCAGCACGAGCGGTCCCGTCTTTCTCTTCGCTTCGGTGCGCCAGTGCGAGGAAACCCGCATTCCCGGCCAGCTCTCCCGCATTTACCGCGCCGTTCCCAACGCCGCCGTCATCGTCGTGCCCCGGCATCTGCACCGCGTTCCCGCATGGAAAAGCGTCCTGGAAGACCTGGCGCTCATGCCCGTGCTCGTCTCGGAACTCGCTCAGGGGCGCAGCCTGCCGCGAAAGCATGTTCTCATCTGGGACCGCTTCGGCGATTTGCCTCAGCTCTACGCCTCAGCCCGAGCCGTCTTCGTAGGCGGCAGCTTCGGACAGGGGGGACAGAACTTCCTTGAGGCCCTCGCCGCGGGCCGCGTTCCCTGCATCGGTCCTTCGGCGCACAATTTTCTGTGGGCCATGGGCAACGGGGACGGCTCCATGCCTTCCCTCAAGGAGGCCGGCCTTCTCAATGTGGCGCACACCCCCAAGGACGTCATCGACATCATGCTCAGACAGGCCGCTTCCACCTACGACCGCCAGGAAATCCGCAACCGTTTTCAGGACTGGATAACGCCACGTCTCGGCGGAGCCGCGGCCAGTGCACGCCTCATAGCCGAGGCCGTCCGTACTTCACGCTCCTGACAACGGGAAGGCGTCTCCTCTCAGAAATCGACTGGCCCTGACACATTATTTTTTCTTCACGATGAACTGACAGGCGGGGAAACGTTTTTTATGCTCATAACTTAACCTGCCAGCACGAAAATCACATCGAAACCAATCTGACGATTCCGGCATGCACATTCTTGTGCATGCGAAAATCTCATTGTACTTTCCTCTCTCAGGAAGCTCTGGCCGTGCTGGAAAGCCTGCCGCGCAGCGCCCCTGGATTTTCCCCGGAGACAGGGGCGGCCTCAGGCCCATGAGTTCGCTCTTCTATGCCTGGAACACCATCCGGAACAGGCTGGGCCTCGGCGACGTGCGTCTGCACGACTTGCGCCACACCTTTGCCAGTTTTCTCATCAATACGGGGCACTCCCTCTACGAAGTGCAGAAAATTCTCGGCCATCACGACCCGCGCATCACCATGCGCTACGCCCATCTGGACTCCGCCACCATCATCCGCGCCGTGGATGACGTAGGCACACGCATCGGGGCGAAAAAAAGACGCAAGGCCTGACGGCACAAAAGCGTCCTCTTCCGGAAGCCGGAGCGGGCGCCCGTCCCCGCTCTTCCAAAGCGGCCATGCGCCTTCTCCCGGCTTGCCGGAACGCCCTCTTTTCTTTAGCCTCTGCCTCGACTATATTGACCGCAGAAACAGGCCGTCGGCACTTTGCGACGGTCACTTCTACCGGAGCACATCATGAACATTCTCGTCATCGGCGGCGCCGGCTATATCGGCAGCTGCACCAGCAAGGCTCTGGCCCGTGCGGGACACAGCGTCACCGTATATGACAACCTCTCCACAGGGCACCGCGACCTCGTCAAATGGGGTCCTCTCTTCGAAGGGGACATTCTCGACGGAGACGCTCTCCGCCGTTGCCTGAACAGCGTGCGTCCCGATGGAATCATACATTTCGCCGCCTTCTCCCAGGTGGGAGAATCCGTGCAGAACCCGGGAAAATACATCAGAAACAACATAGGCGGAACGCTGAACATTCTCGAGGCCATGCGGGAAGCGAACGTCCGCAACATCGTGGTGTCCAGCTCGGCAGCCGTGTACGGCATACCCGAAACCATGCCCGTCACCGAGGATATGCCCGCCGACCCCATCAACCCCTACGGGGAGACCAAGCTCTTCATGGAGCGCATGCTGGCCGACTTCGCCCGCTCCTGCGGCCTTTCCTGGACGGCCCTGCGCTACTTCAACGCCGCCGGAGGCGACCCCGACGGGGAAACAGGCGAACGCCATACGCCGGAAACCCATCTCATTCCCCGTGCCCTCATGGCCGCTGACGGCAAGCTCCCCGACTTTCATGTCATGGGGAACGACTACCCCACGCCGGACGGAACCTGCATCCGCGACTACATCCATGTCGCCGATTTGGCCGACGCGCACATCCGTGCCGTGGAACGCCTTCTGCAGGTGGAGGACGGCCACGGCATAGCCATGAACCTCGGCACGGGAACCGGGCTTTCCGTTATGGAAATTCTGAACGCCATCGAACGGGTGACCGAGCGTCCCCTGAACTATACCATGGGTCCGCGCCGGGCCGGCGACCCGCCGAGCCTGGTGGCAGACGCCTCGCGCGCGCTGGAAATCCTCGGCTGGAAGCCCGAACATTCCGGTGTGGAAGAAATCATCCGCGATGCCTGGAACTGGTACGGACTGGAACAGGCATAAGACATGAGCACGGCCCGTAAGGGCCGTGCTCATTCACTTTTTTCCAAGAAGTCCCTCCTGCCGGAAAAAGTCCGGCAGACGACGCACCTCACGCCCTCTGGACATATCCGGCCCCGCGGACGTATATTCTCAGTGCGGAACACTCCGCGGAATTTTTCATAAGGGTATCCCCATGCGTATGTTTCCCGCTCTCATTGCCGCCTTCTCTCTGCTGCTCGGCGGCTGCCTCGCCAACCCCTTCGCTTCGGCGCCAGCCCCCGAAGAAACCGCTCCGGCGGCTCCCCTTTCTACCGTGCCCCAGTTCATTTCCATGAACAACGCGGGAGCCCAGGCTTCCATAGACGACCCCGCCTTCGGCGGCATGGTCGACGTCATGGTGGAAGGCTCCTTCACCTCGGCTTCCGGCCGCGACTGCCGCCGCGCCGTGGTCAGCAGGCCTCCTCACGAAGCGGAAATCGTCATTCTCTGCCGCAGCGGTGAAGAATGGGAGCTCATGCCCCGCGTCTGGGGACGCGGACTCGACTGATAACAACGCCCTCTTCCGGCTTCGCGCCTGCTGCCGGAAGCAGGCTCCCTTCCTCTGTTTTTCCTTCCAGCCTTCGGGCAGGAGCGTATGTTGCGCCTCTTTCTTCTCTTTCTCATCATGACGCTTGTGTCCCTGTCACCCGCCTCGGCCGCGGAATCGAGCAGCACAGCGACAGCCACGGCAACGGCGACGGCCACGGCAAGCACGTCCGTCACGCCCTCCACGCAGGAACCCCAGCCTTTCGGAAGCAACCTCTTCCAGGGCAATTTTTCTTCCGGCGGCTCGGCGGCCACCATCCAGAGCGGAGACCGCATTCTCGTCCGCCTCTGGGGGGCCCTCACCCTCGACGACGTGTTCACCGTTTCCCCCACCGGCTCTCTGGATTTGCCCGAAATCGGCAGCATTCCGCTCTCCGGCCTGCCCAGAGGGGACGCCGTGCAGATTCAGCAGTCCATCATCAGCAAGCTGAACGTCTCCGGCATCAGCGACGTGCAGGTCTATGCAAGGCCGCTGGACACGCAGAACATTTCCGTGTTCGTCACCGGCTTCGTCAACCATCCCGGCAGCTATCAGGGCACGGCTTCGGACAACATCCTGTCCTTTCTCGACAAGGCGGGCGGCATCGACTCGCGCCGGGGCAGCTACCGCGACATCAGGGTTCTGAGAAGTCAGCAGCCTCTGGCCACGGCCGACCTCTATCCCTTCATCCTCTACGGTCAGATTCCCTCCATACGCTTCAACGACGGCGACACCATCGTGGTCGGCGAAAAAGGCCCCACCGTTTCTGCCAGCGGAGAAGTACGCAACGCCGCGCGCTTTGAATTCGAAAAGGGAAAAATGACGGGCGAAGCCCTGGCGAAGCTGGCCGACCCCAATTCCAGGGCCTCCCACGTGAGCATTTCCGGGTTCAGAAACGGCATTCCGTACAATCAGTATCTGTCCATCAAGGAATTCAACAGACTGAGACTGGAAAACGACGACCAGGTGCGCTTTCAGGCCGACACCACGGGCAGTACCATCATGGTGGAAGCCCAGGGCGCCATCCTCGGTTCCTCGCGCTTCCCCGTGCGGCGCAACGCCCGCCTTCAGGAAGTGCTGAGCTATATTTCCGTGGACCCGGACAGAGCCAATCTCTCCGGCCTGTACATCAAGCGCCTGAGCACGGCAAAACAGCAGAAAAAAGCCATTGAGGACGCGCTGAACCGCCTTGAGCACAACGCCTACACGGCCACGTCCTCCAGCAACGACGAAGCTCAGATTCGCGCCAAGGAAGCCGAAATGCTCTCCAGCTTCATCGACCGCGCGCGCAAGGTGGAGCCGGAAGGCATCGTCGTAGTGGGAAGCGGCGGAAAAATAGCCGACATCGCGCTGGAAAACGGCGACGTCATCGTCATTCCCGAAAAGACGGACGTTGTCATGATAAGCGGCGAGGTCATCATGCCGCAGGCCGTGGTTTGGAATGAAGACCGCGACATGGACGACTACATCAGAAGCGCGGGCGGCTTCAGCAACAGAGCCGACACGTCCAACATTCTCGTGGTTCATCCCGACGGAGAAGTCACGCCCAAGGCGAAAAACGTCCAGCCCGGCGACCAGATTCTCGTCCTGCCCCGCGTGGACTCCAAAAACATGCAGGCCGTCAAGGAAGTCTCGCAGATACTCTATCAGGTGGCCGTTGCCTGCAAGGTCATTCTGGATTTGTAGTTCACCTGCCCCCGTTGTTAGGCAAAGAAGAAGGGCCTCTCCATCATCTGGAGAGGCCCTTCTTCTTTGCTGCGGAAAACCCATGCCGTCAGAAAACGCTCGGCATCAGCGGTCTGCCTGTCTTCTCAGGCTGAAAAACTTGTCACCGGCAACGGAACGCCTCGAACTCCATCGCAAGGCAAACACCGGCATAAAACAAACCACAGAAAAGCCCCTGCGGCATCCATACAGATGCTCCCGGGCCGGGAAAGGTACGCATCTTCTTCAGCAAAACCCGCTCTGCGACACGGCCGGAGCCTTCCCTCGGGGCAAGGGGAAGCGCAGTCTCGAAAAAAACGCTCCACGGAAAGCTATTCCGTCTCCCCGCGCATCTTTCTTCCCATATCCACCACCCAGCGGTCGAAGCGCTTGCGCTCCAGCCGGGTGCATCTGCGCAGGCGCGTAAGCAGCGAACTCCCCCGAGGCTGACGACCGGTCCTGCGCACAAATTCCTCCCGCAGCTGAGGGATATGCCATATTTCCAAAGGCTCGAAGAACTCCACGCCCTTCTCATCAAAAAGGCGCAGCATTTCCGTCCACTGCCAGCTCGGAGGCGCAGGCGGCAGGTCATCAACGGGAATTCCCTCCAGCCATGCATCGGGAACGGTCTTCAGTCGAAGATGCGTCTCATCCCAGTCGCGGAAGTAGAAACGGTTGATGCGCTCCGCCTCGTCGGGCCGACGCGCAAGTTCCACACAGTGATACCAGGCCATCTTCAGCTGATAGGGAAGAAGCTGCTCGGAGGCAAAATGCAGTATGGCGCCTTTATCCAAAGGACATTTCACCACGTTGCTCCGGGTATCTGCCCCGGGAGTGCGGGGCATGTGCAGAAACCCCTCATAGGAAGACAGGCCGGGGGCATCTCTTACAATAATATTCCTATGAATGCGATGAAACTTGCTGTAATCGCCGTCACGGAAAAGCCTCGGGCTGCCCCAAAGCGTAAGCAGCCTGAGCGCGAGCTTGTGCCCCGGCTCCAGCGACTCCATAAGCTCACGGCCGTATCTGCGGAACGGGGCGGTCATGACCTCATCGGCATCCAGACACAGAAAATGCGTGGCGCCGCGGCGACGGGCCTCGTCCAGAAGGGCCTGCCGGATGACCTTTTCCTTTCCCTGGGAAAAACCGGAAAAGTCTCCCTCCGTTTCAAGGACGATGCCGCCCTCTCGACGGACAATATCCCCGGAATGGTCGGTGGAATGGTCGTCCATGCCTATCACCATGTCGGCCACGCCTTTCAGCGAAGCAAGGCAGCAAGGCAACAGCCTTGATTCATTACGAAAAGGAATAAGCGCCGCAACTTTTATGGTAGGCATGAAAACGCTCCTCGAATTTTCGCAGGAAAATACCACAAGCCTGCCGCAAAGCCAAGTCCCGGCCCTGCTTTCTTTTGACTCGCATGGCAAAGGCGGATATAGAAAAGGACTGACGTTGCCTTTCAGACAGTCCCGGAGTATGTATGCCCGCAGATATATTTTCCCCTTTTTCCGGCACCCCCGTCAGCGAAGAAGTGCTTCTCGCGGCCGCAAAGGTCCGCTTTCTGGTGCTTGACGTGGACGGCGTGTGCACCGATGGAAAGCTGTACTTTCAGGAAAACGGTCACCCCATAAAATGTTTCAACGCCCAGGACGGGATAGGCATCAAGACGGCGCTTCTGTCCGACCTCGGCATAGGCATCATCACCGGCAGAAACGACCCCTGCGTGCTGGCCAGAATGTCGCAGCTCGGCGTGAAGGACTATTACGCGGGCTTTGAGGCCAAGCTCCCCAAGCTGGAGGCCATCCGCCAAAAATACGGTCTGCAGAAGGAAGAAATGGCCTATCTCGGGGACGACTGGATAGACCTTGACCCCATGCGCTCCGTCGGCATGCCCATGGCCGTGGCCAACGCCGTGGCTCAGGTGAAGAAGGAAGCGCTCTACGTCACCGTAGCCAGAGGCGGAGAAGGCGCCGTGCGTGAAGCCGTCGAATTTCTGCTGGCCGCCCGCAGGGACGGCAAAAATCCCGCGGATATCTGGACCGCGGCCACAGGACCTGCCAGAATATGAACGACTCCCTGAAAAGGACCCTCGCCCTTGTCGTTCTCGGTCTCGCCGTATGGGGCGGGTGGTACGGCTGGCAGGGCTGGAAAACCCGCCGGGCGCTGGAAGCTCTGGAAAACGTGGTGCGTTCGGAAGATTTGAACAAGCTGCTTTCCGACCCGCCGGAAGAAGTGAAAAACGCGGTGGACCTGGCCGTGCGCGGCATCATGCTCTCCCAGGGGCATGAAGGACGCAAGAGCTTCGACCTCAACGCCGACTGGGCCACGCTGAACCAGGATTCAGGAGCCATCACCGTGCGCGACCCGGACATCCAGTACATGCTGGAGAGCACGGACGGCAGGACTGAACGCATCATCAAGGCCACTTCGGACGTGGGCCGCGTGGAAGACGGCAATCAGAAAGTCTCCATGTCCGGCAACGTGCAGGCCTCCTATGAGGAAAACAGGCTCAACGGAGATTTGGCCGTCTTTCTCAACACCGAACGCACGCTCACCTTCCCTGACGGAGCCGTGCTGAGCGGCCCTACGCTCTCCGGTACGGCAACCAGGCTCGTATGGGACCTCAACACCAATATTCTGACGGGCGACAAGGGCGTGAGCATGCGCTGGATTCCGTCCGGTTCCGATACCACAGGCGGCGCAGCAGACGCCGAGCCGTCATCCGATGCCGCGCCCCAGGCCGCGCAGGAGGAAAATCCTTCATGAAAACGATTCTTCTTTCCCTTGTTCTTCTCACGTTCTGCACCGCCGGAGCCATGGCCGCTCCTCTGCCCGGAGGAGACAGCAACCTTCCCGTGGACGTGACGGCCGACAACATGGTCTACACCGCCGACAAGAACACCGTGGTCTTTCAGGGTCGCGTGGAAGCCGTGCGGGGCGAGTTCAAAATGTGGTCTGAAACGCTGACCCTCTATCTCAAGTCCGGCGGCAACGGCGGCACGGAAAAGACAGCCTCTCCCGCCATGGAAGGCAGCGACCTCGACCGTATCGTGGCGGAAAAGAACGTGCGCTTCCAGAACGGCACGCAGACCGGCTCCGCCCAGAAGGCGACGTATTACTCCGCAAAGAATCTGCTCGTGCTGGAAGGCAACCCCGTGCTGCACGACGGCGACAACTCCATCCGGGGCAACGTCATCCGCTATTTCGTCAATGAGAACAGAAGCGTCGTGGAGGGCGGTCCCAAGCAGCGTGTCCATGCCGTGTTTTCCTCCAACGACAAAAAGGGAAAGTAGCATGAGCTCCACACTTTCCGCCCAGCACCTGTGCAAGCGCTACGGTCAGAAGGAAGTCGTCCACGAAGTTTCCGTATCCATGAAGCAGGGCGAAATCGTGGGCCTTCTCGGACCCAACGGCGCAGGCAAGACCACGTCCTTCTACATGATTACGGGCATCATCAAGCCCACGACCGGCAAAGTGATGCTCGACGGACAGGAAATCAGCACCTGGCCTCTGTACCGCCGCGCCCGGGTGGGACTTTCCTATCTGCCGCAGGAAAGCTCCGTCTTCCGCCGTCTCACCGTGCGGCAAAATCTGCAAATCATTCTGGAGCATACCGGCCTTTCCCGCGCGGAGCAGAAAAAGCGCGCCGACCAGCTCATGGAGGAATTCGGCCTCACGCGGCTGGAAAAATCCTACGCCTCCTACCTGTCCGGCGGTGAGCGCCGCCGCCTGGAAATCGCCCGCTGTCTCATCCGCGACCCGCTCTTCGTGCTGCTGGACGAACCCTTCGCCGGCATCGACCCGCTGGCCGTAGGAGACATTCAGGTGCTCATCCGCGGTCTCAAGGAACGCGGCATAGGCGTGCTCATTTCCGACCATAACGTGAGAGAAACCCTTTCCATCTGCGACAGGGCCTATCTCATGTTCCAGGGCAACATCATTCTCTCCGGCACGCCGGACGAAATCGTCAACAACGCCCGAGCCAGGGAAGTCTATCTCGGCGAGGATTTCCATCTCGCCTGATACGCGAAAAAAACGTTCTCCACCGCGAAGGGCAGGGCGTCATTCGTCCTGCCCTTTGTCCTTGTCGCCGTCGAAAAGACGCACATAGGCCTCGTAGCAGGCCGCCAGCGGAGAATCGGGAGGGAGTTTCAGTCCGCCCAGCTTCGGCGGACGCGGAGGCGGCGGAAGGGAGGGGGCCTTCGTGATGTCCACGCGGCGCAGGGATTCTCTGCCCATGAGCAGATGCAGCTCCACCTTCTGAAAGTATTCCTCGTCCATGAAGGCGTTCACCCGCTCAAGGATTTCGGGTACGGCATAGGAAAGCTCCTGCATGGCGCAGGAATCCTCCCCGCCGATGAGCAGAATGGCGCCTCGGTGTCCCAGAGGATGGGCAAGAGGAGCTATGTCCGGTCCCATGACGATTTCCCAGTTCTTCCACAGCTCACCGAGGAGCTGATGCTGCATCTGCATGCCGTGCGCGGAAAACCAGCCCGCCAGTCCGTCGCCGAGCGAAGAGACCCGGCCGCTTCTTTTGGCCAGGTCAAAGCCCGCGAAACGTCTGCGATACTTCTTCTCTTCCATGAAAGGCACGCTACCAGACTTCCGACAGATGGAGAAGCCCCCGTGCACGCATGTGCGCGGGGGCTTCTCAAACACGGCATGAAATACGCAGGAGGTCATGCCGACGTCTGTCTTACGAAATCCCGGATGCCGAGGCCGCCGGACCTGCCGGAATTTTCCTTCCGCAGAAAAATCCCATGGAATGGGCCTATTCAGGAAAGGGCTCTTCCTCGGAAAGCATTGGCGTGCCCGTCCCCGGTCTGCCCCCCGGTAATGCAAGCCCGATTGGCTTCGAGCGCTTCCACCGGGAGGAAACCGGACAGCCTTTCCGTTATCGACCGAGAATGGTCGCGAGGTCCTCCTCCGGAGTGGAAACAGACCGGATGCCGAACTCCTTCACCAGAAATTCCAGCACGGAAGGAGACACGAAGGCAGGCAGGGAAGGCCCGAGATAGATGTTCTTCACGCCGAGGTACAGAAGCGTGAGCAGTATGGCCACGGCCTTCTGCTCATACCAGGAGAGCACCAGCGTGAGGGGCAGGTCGTTCACGCCGCAGTCGAAAGCCTCGGCCAGAGCAAGCGCCACCTTCACCGCACCGTAGGCGTCGTTGCACTGTCCCATGTCCAGAAGACGGGGAATGCCGCCGATTTCGCCGATATTCATGTCATTGAAGCGGAACTTGCCGCAGGCGAGCGTGAGCACCACGGTGTCGGCAGGCGTCTTTTTCACGAATTCCGTATAGTAGTTGCGGCCGGGTTTCGCCCCGTCGCAGCCGCCCACAAGGAAGAAATGGCGGATGGCGCCGGACTTCACGGCCTCCACGATGGTTCCGGCATGAGAGAGCACCGCCTCGCTGCCGAAGCCCGTGGTCATGGCGGTACCGCCGTTGATGCCGGGCAGCGTGACGGCTTCCGCATAACCGCCCAGCTCCAGCGCCTTCTCTATGACCGGAGAAAAATCCTTCCCACCGTCGATATGGCGCATGCCGGGATACTGAACCACTCCGGTGGTGAAGACGCGGTCGGCGTACGTCTCCTTCACGGGCATGATGCAGTTGGTCGTAAAGAGCACCGGGGCGGGCACATGGGCGAATTCCTTCTGCTGATTCTGCCACGCCGTGCCGAAATGCCCCTTGAAATGAGCATACTTTTTCAGTTCGGGATAGGCATGGGCAGGCAGCATTTCCCCGTGGGTGTACACGTTCACGCCCGTGTTCTCGGTCTGGGCCAGAAGAAGCGCCATATCGTGCAGGTCATGCCCGGTCACGATGATGAAGGGTCCCTCCTCCACGGTACGGGACACCTCGACGGGAGAAGGAATCCCGTACGTTCTGTTGGCTTCGTGCAGAAGCTCCATGCAGACCAGATTGATTCTGCCCGCCTCCATGACGGCGGCCAGCAGCTCTTCCTTCGCCGCATCGGAGGCGATGAGGACAAGCCCCCGGTACAGAAAGCCGGTCACTTCGTCGCTGACTCTGCCGAGAGCCCGCGCATGGGAGGCATAGGCCGCTATGCCCTTCATGCCGAAGAGAAGCAGGGACTTCAGACTGCGCACGTCTTCCTGCGCCTGCCAGAGTCGCGCAAGGTCATAGGCTTCCGCGCCGCCCGCCTGAACTCTGGCTTTGCGCACCTTCTCCACCAGCGCGGAAAGGGACAAATCATCAAAATTCACGTTGGTCAGCGTGCTGAAGAGCGCGTTCTCCACAAGCTCGTCAATCTCCGGTGTGCGCGCATCGCACGCCGCAAGAGATGCAAGTTCTCCGATGAGAACATCCTGAAGTCCGGCCGTGGCGGCCTTTTTTCCACAGACGCCGATTTTCGTGCAGCCTTTGCCGCCGGCCGTCTGCTCACACTGAAAACAGAACATGTCGCTCATAAGCCATCCTCCGCAATATCGTTTAGTCATCATGTCACACAGTTCTCTATCCTCAGCCTAGAAGCCTTTCGTTGCAAAAACTGTGTCCATGGTCACAATATGCCATGCTTCGGCCGGCATCTCAGCTATTTTTCCGCTCCCTTCCCGTCCTCGCGGTTCCAGGCCGTATACGGAAGACGGGAGAGCTCCACATTGAGATAGCGCGACACCTTGCTCACCTCTTCTCCCAGCCATTCGGGCCGGACAAACGTCTGCTCTTCCGACTCAAGTTCGATTTCTGCCACGATGAGGCCGGCATTCGCGCCCAGAAACTCGTCCACTTCCCACACGCTGCCCTCATGCTCAAAGGTGTGGCGCATCTTTTCGATGATTTCTCCGGGAGCGAGCCCGTCCAGAAGAGCCTGCGCCTCGTCCAGAGGAATGTCATATTCAAATTCGCTGCGGGCTATGCCTTCACCGCGGTACTTGATGGTCAAAGTCCCCTTCTCTCCGGCCACGCGCACGCGCACGGTACGGTCCTGCGTGCGGGCGATGTATCCCTGCCGGAAAAGTACCCCTTCGGCCATGTCGCGCCAGCCGTCGCCTTTTACCAGAAACTTCCGCTCTATTTCCTGCTGCTTCATGGAGTCCTCCGGTGCCTTTCACCGCAAAGGGCTGAACATGTGACGGTTGAACCCGTTACGGGCTTCTGTCCGCCCGTCGCGCCGCTTTCCAAGCCGGACCGGCCTGAAAGACGGCTCTAAAAAAACGGGGCGGAAAGCTGTGCTTTCCGCCCCGCGTACATCGAACTGAATCAGCGATTAGTCGTTGAACTTCTGCTTGAGAAGGTCACCGAGGGTCTGGCTGATGCTGTTGTCGCCGGAATGGTAATCCTTGGGCTTGCGACGTTCTTCATCATCCTTAATCTGCTTGATGGAGAGGCCGAGGCGGCGTTCATCAGCGGACACGTGGATAATCTTGGCCTGAACGGTGTCGCCTTCCTTGTAGAGTTCGGAAGGAGACTTCACCTTCTTGCCGAGTTCGGTCACGTGGATGAGGCCTTCAATGCCTTCTTCCACTTCCACGAACAGGCCGAAGTCGGTCACGTTGGTCACGGTGCCGGTGATGATGTTACCCACGGGGTAACGGGCGGGCACGCTGCTCCAGGGGTCTTCGGTGAGCTGCTTCATGCCGAGGGTGAACTTTTCGTTCTCCTGGTCCACGGTGAGCACCTTGGCCTGAACAACGTCGCCGACCTTGTACAGTTCGCCGGGGTGACGCAGCTTCTTGGTCCAGGAAATGTCGGACACGTGGATGAGGCCGTCGATGCCGTCTTCAATGCCGATGAACATGGCGAATTCGGTGATGTTCTTGATGACGCCTTCAATGCCGGTGCCTTCGGGGAAGCGTTCGCCGACGAGTTCCCAAGGATTGGGCTTGACCTGCTTCATGCCGAGGGAGATGCGCTTCTTCTCGCTGTCCACGCCGAGGATGACGACTTCAACCTCGTCGCCCTGATGCACCATCTGGGAAGGATGACGGAGCTTGCGGGTCCAGGACATTTCGGAAATGTGCACGAGGCCTTCCACGCCGGGTTCGAGTTCCACGAACACGCCGTAGTCAACAAGGTTGGTCACCTTGCCGGTGTGGTGGGAGCCTTCGGGGAAGCGGGCGGTGATGTCCTGCCAGGGGTCGGGCACAAGCTGCTTGAGACCGAGGGAGACCTTCTGGTTTTCCTTGTCGAAGGAAAGCACCTTGAGTTCCAGTTCCTGACCCAGGGAAACCATTTCGCGGGGATGGCGGATGCGCTTCCAGGACATGTCGGTGATGTGCAGAAGACCGTCGAGACCGCCGAGGTCCACGAACACGCCGTATTCGGTGATGTTCTTGGCCTTGCCCTTGACAATCTGACCTTCGGCCAGAGTCTGAAGCAGAGCGCTGCGCTTGGTGTCGCGTTCTTCTTCGAGCAGCACGCGGCGGGAAACGATGACGTTGCTGCGACGACGGTTAATCTTCAGCACGCGGAATTCGTACTGCTGATTGACGAGAGCGTCCATGTCGGGCACAGGACGGAGGTCCACATGAGAACCGGGCAGGAAGGCTTCCACGCCGCCGAGGTCGACGGTGTAGCCGCCCTTGATGCGGCGGGTGATGGTACCGGTGATGACGCCGTTCTTTTCCAGAACTTCTTCAAGCTGGTCGAACAGCTGCATACGCTTGGCCTTGTCGAACGAAAGGGTGATGGTGCCATCCATTTCGTTCTTGCGGGCAACGTACACATCGACACGGTCGCCGACCTTGACCGTTATATTGCCCTGAGCGTCCCGAAATTCTTCAGCGGGGATCTGGCCTTCGGACTTGAAGTTCACGTCCACCAGCACAGTATCGTCGTCCACGCGCACGACTTCACCCTTGACGATGGAACCTTCTTCAAGGTCGCCCATGTCGGGGTTGAGATAGTCTTCGAGCGCGCTCGCGAAGCTCATTTCGGAATCGATTTGGTTTTCCATGTTTTCGGCAGTTGCCATACGGATCCTCCAACCTAACAAACAGATTTCTGCCCTCGTCGGGCAGGTCTCTCTACATAGCAGGAATGCCGGGGATACACAAGTCGTTTCTTTCACCTCTCCGGAAAACAGACGTTCCGGCGTTCCGCAATCTGGACGCAGCAGAGGAAAGCCCCTATGCTGTCCAAAGAAAGAGCGCAGGAAAAACGCTGTAAAAGGACTGTTGAAAGACATGGAAAACGGCAAGGATACAGGGGCGCTGACCGTCAGCAGGGCGGAAGCCGGGCAGAAACTCCTCAATTTTCTTCAGCGTCGCATAGACGCGCCTGCAAGCGACTTTCACCGCTGGATACGCACGGGACAGGTACGCGTCAACGGCTCACGGGCAAAGGCATTCGACCGTCTTGCCGAGGGGGACCTCGTCAGAGTGCCCCCCTTCGCAGAGAAGCGTCCCGCCGGAAGCGACGCGACGAAGAAGACCTCCGGGCTCGATGTCGTCTACGAGGACGAAGACCTCCTTGTGCTTGCCAAGCCTGCCGGACTTCCCGTGCAGGGAGGAACGGGACACAGCGACAGCATGGCCTCACGCATCGCAAAAGCGTATGCCGGGGCCGCCTTCGTTCCCGCTCCCGTGCACAGGCTGGACAAGGACACCTCGGGGCTTCTCGTGGCGGGCAAGACCTATGCCGCCGTGCGTCTTCTGACCGACGCTCTGGCAGGCCGGAGCGAAGAGCGCCCCGTCAAGGAATATCTGGCCTGGGTGGAGGGCATCTGGCCGCAGGACAGGCCTCAGGAGCTCTGCGACCGCCTCATGAAGAACGACAGGACGCAGCGCATGGTCGTCTTGCAGGGCGGAGCAAAAAGGGACGAAGGGCAGGACGCGCGCTGCATCGTCACCCCCGTCAGACAGCGGCGCATTCACGGCCGCGACTGCACGCTGCTGCTCGTGCGGCTTCTGACCGGGCGCACCCATCAGATACGGGTGCAGCTCGCCTCCCGCGGGCACCCCATCGCAGGAGACCCGTGGTACGGCGAAAAAAGCCGCGAAGGCCTGAAGCTGCACGCCTTCCGTCTGACCGTTCCCGTTCCGGGGGGCGGCCGCCGCTCGCTGGAGCTTCCCCCGCCGTGGCAGGGCGCGTGGAAATACGCCCCGGACAAAGCCTAACGTGCAGGTCCCGCTTTCCCCGGATGCACGGCACGAAACACAAAGAAACCCCGGAAAAGCGTTCCGAACCATGAAGCCCATGCGCTCCGCCAAAAGGTAAGGCGCAGAAGCCACGCGCATGCGGAAGATGCGTCATCGCATCTTTTTTGCAAGAGGCGGGCGCAGCAGAAACCGTGCGCCTGCGTGGTATGCCTGACCAGAGTCTAAAATGCAGGAAATGCCGTGCAGAAGCCCCGGTCTTCGGGGGGAATGCCCGAAGGCACGCGGCAGAGCGCTCACGCCCGTTTCGCACCCTGCCGGGAGGGAGCGGACCCGACGACCGCGCCCCTCAGGGCAGAACCTTCACCACCACCTTCACGGCGGAGGCGCGGCCCAGGTCGTCCACGGCCATAAGCCTGTGCACGCCGTCCTCCGGGTACCAGAGAAAGGGATTCCCCGGCAGGGACCGCCCCAGAAAGCGCTCCTTCTCAAACCAGAACACGGCGCCGGCATCGGCATCGGTTTCCGCCGTCAGGGCGACGGCGTTTTCACGCGGGGCGGAAAGGCTGCGCGTATAGACGACGCCCTCGCGGGGCGACAGAATGCGGGGAGCCGTCCCCGAAGGCGCCAGCTGTCCGCAACCCGGCCCGTAAGGAGGCGGTGGCGGCTTCACCACTCCGGCGCGAAGAAACTGCGCCCGCAAATCCGAAGGCCAGAACTCCCATACCACTTCCTCCGTCCGCCCCGGAACGGGTTCGCAGGCCCGCAGGCCCGTTTCGGCATCAATGAGAATGGTGCGGAACACCCCCGAGGGGCGCGTGGGAGATTTGCCGGGAATATACCACGTTTCCGTCATCTCTCCACAGAGGGAGGTGTCAAGGTCGCCCGTGGCCGCGCACACCTTTTCCCGGGTGATGTTGAGCCCTTCCTGCTGCTGCGGCACAAGGTCGGCAAGGGCGGCGTCGCTCAGTGCCAGCGCCTGAGCGATGTCCGTAAAGAGCGGGGCCGCCACTTCTCCGCCCACCAGCAGAGGATTTGGCGCATTGTCAAAATTGCCCGCCCACACCACGAGCACGTACGGCCCCACGATACCGGCCGTCCACGCATCGCGGAAACCATTGGACGTGCCCGTCTTGAAGCGCAGAGGAATCCTGCCGGAAGCGTTGCGCACGAAGTGGACGCCGTCTTCCAGCATGCGCAGAACGACTATGGCCGCTTCCGGGGAAAGCAGCGGCACGGCGCTCTTCAGCGTCTCTTCCGCAAAAAGCCGGGGCTGACGCCATACGCCCCTGTTCGGCAGCATGGCGTAAAGCCCGGCAAGCTCGCGCATGGTCACTTCCGCCCCACCGAGAACGAGGCTGAGGCCGTAATGCTCCTCGTCAAAGGCAAGCTCCACGCCGGCACGGCGCAAAAAGGCGTACAGATTGGGCCGAAGCTGCGCGGCAAGCGCAATGGCGGGCACGTTGCGGCTGGCGCGAAGCGCCTCTTCCGCCGGCAGCGGACCGCGGAACACGCGGTCGAAATTCTCGGGGTCGTACCCGCCGAAACTGCGGGGGGAGTCAGCCAGCAGCGTCCGCGGATGAATCAGCCCCTGCTCCAGAGCCATGGCGTAGATGAAGGGCTTGAGCGTGGAGCCGGGGGAACGCCTGGCACGGGTGCCGTCCACCTGACCGGATATGGCGTCGCTGAAAAAGTCCGCCGAACCGACCAGCGCGCGGATTTCCATGCTCGGCCAGTGCATGAGCAGCGCGGAGGCGTTGTTCAGCCCGTAGCGCCTGCCGCGGGCGGCAAAGCCGGATACCGCCCGCTCCAGCAGCGTCTGCAGGGACCGGTCGATAAACGTCCGCACGGGCTCCCCGTTCCGGGAAAGGGGCAGAAGCTCGCCCGACACATGGGGCGCGGCAAAAGGCAGAGAGGAAGGACCATACACTCGAAGCGGCCCCGCCCCGCCGAGGCCGGAGCGCTCAGCATGTTCAAAAAGGCCCCCCTCCTGCGCCGCGAGGCGGTGCATCCTTTCGCGGGCGACATGAAAATCCGGCCCGGTCAAAGGATTGCGGTGCACGGGATTCTGCGGAACGCAGGTCAGCGCCAGAGCCTCGGCACGGGAAAGCGCCCCCGGCCGGGCATGAAAGTACACGCGCGCGGCAGCGCCTATGCCCTCGATGTTGCCGCCGTAGGGGGCAAGGTTGAAATACGCCTCAAGAATCTCGTTCTTGTCGTAATGGTATTCGTATTGCAGCGCGCAAAGCATCTGCCTCAGCTTTCCCGAAAGCGAGGACGTGGACAGCCCGAGCCGAAGGCGCGCCACCTGCATGGTAAGGGTGGAGCCGCCCATGCGCCGCGAGCCGCCGAGCATGGAGGCGACGGCCCTCAGCATGGACAGAGGGTTGACGCCCGGATGACGGTAGAAATACCTGTCCTCGTAGAGCAGAACCGCACGTACCGCTTCGGGGGAGACTTCGTGCAGGCGCACGCGCAGGCGGTACTTCTCGTCGGACGTAAGCCCCATGCGAAGAAGCTCCCCATCCCTGTCCAGCACCAGAGGCGAAAACTCCACCCCGTCCAGAAGCGGCGGCTTTTCGCTCACGGCCAGCCAGAGCCACAGAAACGCCACGGGAAGAATCACCGGCCAAAGAGCCCGCTTCCACCATGCACCGCGAACCTTCAAGAGAGCCTCCCGGGGCGCGCCCCTTCCCGAAGGAAAGGGCGCACGCGCCTATTCCACCGTGATGCGTCCGCCCGGGCCGTGGGCGCGCATGCTGCGGTCGTACATGGCCTCCGCCTGCACGGCGGGCAGAGCGTAACTGCCCCTGTTCACCGCGCGCACGACGTAGGTGAAGGTGGAAGGCTCGGGCCCGAGGGAGGTGAAGAATATCATCCTGTCCTCCCGCCGGTCGGAGCGCATGGCCCCCGGCACGTCCCGCCCCTCCGCCGGAACCGCAAGCTCCATCTCGAAGCCTCCGGGCAGCATATCGACGATGGCAACATCGTCCACCACGCCGCCGTGAGCCCGCGCCGTGACGGACACCGTGACGACATCGCCCTGGCGCACCTTCGTCACGGCGTTGCCTTCGGCGTCAAGGTAGCTTCTCGTCACCTCCAGTCCTTCGGCAAGCGCAGTGTCCGGCACCATGCGGTCAAAGCCCTGGGACGACACTTCGTAATACAGCTTCTCCCCGCCTTCCGGCACGGTAAGCGCATAGGCGGCGCAGCCCGGCGCGGAAAGGGTGAGCATGCCGTAAAGCTCCTGCGGCAGGAAGGAGCTTTCCTCAAAGCCGCTCTGCATGGCCGTGCACTGCAGCGCAACGCCCGCAGGAACGGGAACCGCCTTTTCCACGTCAAGCAGCGCGCGCACGGCAAGCGCGGCGGAAAAGCTCGCATACCGGCCGCCGCCCGTGGCATCCACAAGTTCTTCGGCCAGGCTGTCGCGCATGTTGTCCAGAAGCCCGGGGAAATGCCTCGCCACGACAGAGGCGCGCAGAGCCTGCGCCGCCAGAGCATCAAACGCGCCGTCGCTTCTGAAGCCGGAACCGGGACTGCCGTACATGGCGATGAAGCGCTCCGCATCCTCCTGCATGCGCATGACGGCGCAGCAGGCGGCCACCAGCGAAGAGGCCACGTCCTCCCGCCAGCCGGGGAACATGTCTTCCATCCTGTTCACCAGCTGGGAAAGGGCCTGCGTGGTGATGCGCCCCTCGCGGGTGAGCACCCAGAGTCCGTAGGCCTGCACCCGGCCTTCCTCCAGTGAGGCGGGCACGCGGTCCAGCGCTCTTTCAAGCGCGGCGCACACGTCGGAAAGAAGACCTCCGGGAAGTTCCGCCCCGGCCTCGCGCATGGCGAGCAGAAAATCGGCGGCATAGGCCGTGACGAGAAGGTCCGGCTCCCCGCCGGGCCAGAGGGGAACGCCGCGCCACTGCAACGCCCCCTGAATCGTCCGGACGGCATCGTCCAGCCTTTCCCGCACAAGTCTGCGCGTCTCTTCCGGGGAGCGGGAGGCATCGAAAAGAAGCCCGGGCCGGTTCATGAGCAGGGCAAAAGGCATGGCCCGGCTTATGCGCTGCTCCACGCAGCCGTAAGGGTAGGAATCGAGATAGCGCACCAGACCGCGCAGGGCGGGCAAAGGCAGGGCGGACACTGAAGCCGAGCCCTTCGCGTCATACGGGTAAAGGCTGCGGCCGACCTCGAGTACCATGGACGAAGAGGTGGAGCCCGTCTTCACGCTCCCGCGCAGGGCGGAAGCCGGACGGACGGAAAGAGACGCCGTGCGGAAGGCCTCCACGCCTTCTCCCTTCACGGTAAAGCGCACCTCGGCGGAGCCCAGAACATCCTCCGCCTGCATGCGGAAGGGAATCACCGCTTCCGAGCCGGGAGCCACGCTGAGAGAGGAAGCCGGCGCCTCCACCACGCGCAGGCCCCTGTCGCTCTCCAGCGACAGTTCGGCCTTCAGCTCGGTTTCGGTATGGTTGGCCACGGCAAGAGCGGCTTCGAACACGTCCCCCGGAGACGCCAGCACCGGAAGCTGCGGCGTGAGCACCACGGGAGAGCACACTTCCACGCGGGCATCGGCACTGCCCGCCGCCTCGGCCGAGGCGGCCACCGCCATCACGCGCACCGTGCCACTGTAGTAACCGGGAACGGGAATCTCGACGGGGTTGTCCCCCGCCTTCACATCCACAAGACCGGCCCACCAGCTCATGGGCGGCTCGGTCTTCCGCTTGAAGGGATTGTGGAAACGTCCGCCCGCCATGCCCATGTCCCCGCCGAAGGCCGGGATGCGGAAACTGCCGTGCTCGGGCATGAGCAAATCGAACATCTGCCTTGTTTCCACCTCCAGCGCCCTATCGCGCAGAAGGTAGCGCAGCGGGTCCGGCGTGGGGAAGGAGGTGAGACGAAGCACGCCCTCGTCCACGGCGAAAAGCAGCGCCTTGCCGGGAACGCGGGAGGTGACGGAGGCATGAATGACTCCGCCGGGAAGCACGGGCCCGGAAGGAACGGACACCTGAAGCGCCATGTCTCGCCGCCCCACGTTCACGGCCACGGGAGCCACGGCGTACACATAGGGCTGCATGAACACGTCCTTCGAAGCGAGGGAGCGCACCAGCGCCACGTGCACGTAGGCCCGGCCTTCGAAGTCCCGCGGCACGTCGATTTCCTGCACGCTGTCCCCGGCGCGGGCGGTAAACCAGCGCCAGGCCGCCACGCCGTCCCTCTCAAGGGTGACAAGGCCCGTGCCGTCAAACGGGGCGGAAAGGAACAGTCGCGCCTTCTCTCCCGCGGCAAGCTCCGTGCTTTCCAGATGCATGCGCAGCGTGCCGGAAGGCAGCGGCCGCCCGGCAAGGCGCAAATCGTCGTTGCCGGCCACGGTGAAGGGCACCTGCGCCATCACCCTGTTCTCCCCGTCGCGCACGGTAAGCAGGTATTCGCCGCTGTTTTCCGTGGGCAGGGAAAGGGTCAGGCTTCCGTTTTCGTCCACGCTCAGGGAGAACGCCCGTATCACGCTGTCCACGGGCGTTTCCTCGTAGCGGAAGCGCCCGTCGCTGTCGCTGACAAGGCTCGTCACATAGCGCCTTGCGGAAATCTGACACGTGAGCTTTCCGGGGTTCACACGTTCAAGCTCAGGACCGAGGGCCACGAATTCCAGCCCGGCCGTACTGCCCTGAGGAATGAAATCAAGGTTGCCCCCCGTGCCCGTGGGCCGGTAGCCCAGCACCGCCCGGAGCGGAGAGACGAGAAAGTCCAGCTCCTCCGTCACGCTGCGGCCGCCACCGGCTTCAAAGCCCTCCACCAGCACACGGCCGTGCAGCGTGCCGCCGCGCAGGCTTTCCAGAGGAAGCGGCAGCACCGCGCGCCCCGCCTCATCGGTACGAAGCTCGGCCAGATTGAGCGTAAGCGGCGAACCTTGATAAGGCGCGGCATCGTGGAAAATGAAATCCTCATACCCGGGGAAGGACAGCGGCGCAGGCCAGACAGAAAGCTGACCGCGCAGACGGCGGTCCGCCGCAGGCATGCCGTAAAGATTTCTTAAAGTCGCCGTCACGCCCGCTTCCGAAGCCTCCAGCCAGCCCTTTCCGGGCCGGGGAGCGAGGGCAAGGGAAAGCTCCATGGTATCGGGCTGAAATTCCTCCACGCGGATGGCCGCGGAGCCCAGCACCACGTCCACGCCCTGCACGTCCGGCGTACGCACGTTGAGCCTGTAGCGACCGGAAGGCGCGCCTTCCGGCACGGCCCACGAAAATTCGGCCAGTCCGTCCGGCCCCACGGTGAAACGTCGCTCGACAATCGTGCGCTCCGCAGTGTCGAGAAGCTCGGCAAAGAACGGCATGTCGGCAGGCAGGGCCTTCCAGTCGCCCCGGCGCAGGAGAATGCCGAAACGCAGCGTCTCCCCGGGCCGGAATATGCCGCGCTGGCTGAACACATAGGCGTTCACGCCGTCGGCATGGCTGGTCTGCCCCTGGGTGGGGAAACGCGAAACATCCACACGGCGGCTCTCGTCTTCCAGAGAAAGCCATGCCATGTCCTCTCCTGCTCCGCTTCTGTAAAGCGCCGTCACGGCCACGGGCCGCTTTTCCCGCACAAGACCGGAAACCGAGGGAAGCGCGGCCCTGCCCCGGGCGTCGCTCACGGCTTCGGCCACGGGCTGTCCGTTGGCTCCGATGATACGCACCACGGCCCCGGCCACCGGCTCGCCCCGGGAAAGGGAGCACACAAACACGTCGCGCCTGCCGTCCGCGGCCTTCTTGACCAGCATGCCGAGGTCGGTCATCAGCAGAAAACGCTCCGCCGTCGCCTTGACCTCATCGCCGTCCATGCCCGTAAGTTCCAGCCGCATGAGGCCGTGCCCGCCTTTCTGGAACGGCGTCATGTCCAGCACGGAAAACTGCGGAACGCCGGGCTCCGTGCGGCGCAGGGAAAGGGTGCCTTCCATGCTGTCGGTCACTTCGTCAAGGGGCAGATTCACGCTCGAAAACGGCGAAGGCAGCACGGCCAAGAGGCCGAGATAGGAATCCAGCACACGCTGCACCCGCCATTTGATGGACGTAAGCCCGCTGGAATGGATGTCCAGCCTGCGCCCGCCGCCCAGGGCGAGCACGTTGCCGGGCTGAAGAATATCCAGCTCCGGCAGGAAGGGCGCTGCTTGGAACACCTCGCGCCACGGGCCGGCCAGCGCATAGTCGGGCGAGGGACCAAACCCCGCAGGAAGCTCAAAAAGCACATAGCTGCCCGGCTCAGCAAAAACACGGAAGCTCATCCTGCCCGTGGCCTCATCCGCCCCCTGCAGCGCTTCCACGCGCACGGGCACGGCACGGCTCAGCGTCTCCCCGTCAATGACGGGAGCCGCCGTCCACACCGTGGAGGAATGGGCGCGCTCATCAAGAGCCCGCGGAAGCGCCACGGCCTTCAGAGCAGCCGCCACGTCGCCGGGACGCACAAGCAGGCTGGTTTCCAGCGTAAGACGGTATTCCCCGGCAAGCTCTTCATTCCGCGACGTTTCCAGGTCTGCACGGTTCACGGTGAAAAGCGTTCTTTTCCCGGGCACCGTCACCTGCTGCATGGCCACGCCGCGCCCTTCGGGCACCTTCCAGCCCGTTCCTTCGGCTCTCACCTCTCCGGCCACGCCGGGCAGTGAAAGCGTGACGGCGGCAGGCATTTCGGCCAGCGAAAGCACACGTATTCTGACAAGGCAGGAAGACTCCCCGCTCCAGACGAACTCCGGCACACCGAGCCGGAGCGACGCATCGGAAACCTCGACGACGGCATCGCGTTCCAGCACCGCACGGTCCGGCGGCGTGGTAAACGTCATGTCGAAGGTGACGGCCCTCTCCCCGGAAAGGTCCGGGTCAATCCACAGGCTTCCCTTCAGCCCGGAAGCCGCAAGAGGCGGCGTGGCAAAGGAAACCTCCTCGCGGCTCAGCTTCGCGCGGGCGGGAAGAGGAACGCCTGCAAGGGACACACGAAAAGACGTGCCCGCAGGCCACGGCGTCTTCGGCCGGAAGGTAAGCACTCTGTCGCCTTCCCAGCGCCAGTCGCCGGGGATGTCGGGAGAAAGACGCACTCCGGCCACGGGAGCGCCGTCCCGTCCGGGGCTCACCGAGCAGCGGCTCGCCCACTCGTTGCCGTAGGCATTTCTGCACAAGGGTTCGTCCGGCTCAAGATACAGCCTGAGTGCATCACGCCCTTCAAAAGGCACCGTGAGAGCCGCCCGGACATAGGCCGGAGCCTCCTGTGAGGCGCCGAGAGCGGGAACAACCATGCAACACCAGAACAAAAGGGGCAGCAACGCCATACGGTAACGCATGGAATCCTCCATGGAGACGGGTTTGCCACATGATAGAAGAATTACCTTCCTCTGACAAGAACAGAGGTCTTTCATCCCGGAATGTAAGACTTTTTCAGCACGCGCAGACAGCCCTTCCGCTCTGCCGCAAAGGCTTCCGGGGCCGCCCTCCGGGGCGCAGTCGTTCCGCTTCATGGAGGGCTGCATGAAAAAGCCCCTCCTGCCGGGTGAACCTTTTTCTCCCCTCTCCCCTGCTCCCGTCTTTCCCAAAGGCCGACATTCCCCTTCGTCTCTTTCCTCCCCCGCTTGGAGAGGACGGACTCCGCACGAGGACTCCCCCGACTGTCCCCTTATCGTTCCGCTTCGGCAGCCCCCTTCTCATGAAAGTGCAGACCGTGCCTTGAAAAATTCCCCATGACTCCTCCAGTCAGGCCATGACCGCTCTCTGACAAGGCGGTAAAGGCACGTTTTGAAAACTCCCCGCACGGCAGAGAGCTTCCGGCAAAAAAGAAGCCCGGCTTCTCGGGAAGAAACCGGGCGTATTCTCTCACGGCACGGGCCGGGAAAACGCGAAGACTAGAACATGCCGGGCAGATGAATGCCGCCGGAGATGTTGGCCATCTCACGGTCGAGGTTGGCGCGGCCGATGCGCACGGCTTCGTTCACCGCGGTGATGACGAGGTCCTGCAGCATTTCGGTGTCGCCGCTTTCAAGAATGGCCTTGTCGATGGTGATGGACTTCATTTCCTGACGGCCGTTCATGACCACCTTCACCATGCCACCGCCGGCGGAAGCCTCCACTTCCTTCTCGGCCATTTCCTGCTGAAGCTTCGCAATCTTGTTCTGCATCACCTGAGCCTGACGCAGCAGGTCGTTCATGTTCTTCATGTCATGTCTCCTTGAAAGGGTGAGGGCATGCGGCCCTTCTGTTCGATGTTAACGGTTGACGGGGGTACAGCGTACCAGCCTGGCGTCATAGACATCCTGAAATTTCCTGATGACGGGGTGGTCCTGAATCTCTTCCTTCAGCTCCGCCTCGGTACGCACACTCCTCTGCGGAGGACGGAAGGCTATCTGCAGCGGGCGACCGGCCCATGAGGCGGCCATCTTTTCCAGTACGGCGAGCTTCTCCTTGCGCCTGAGCTGCTGCAGAATGACCTGCGAGAAGGCCTGAAGCACCAGCCAGTCTCCTCGCACCTCGCCTGTGACCTGACGGAGCATGGGCAGAGGGATGTCTCGGTTGTCCTGACAGGCGTCGAGAAAGGTGTCCCACGTCAGGGAAGCATCCACGGGAACATCCTTCCATTCCCCGGACGGTGTTCTGGCCGCCGAAGGCTGTGTTTCAACAGGTTTCGGCTCTGCCGTCAAGTCCGCGGACGGAGTGGAAGAAGCCGGGGAAAAGGCAGCGGAAGAAGCTCCGGCGGCAGGCTCCGGAGCGGAAAAGGCGGGAGCTTTTTTCTCAAAAGGGCGCGGCTTCTCCGAAGGCGTTCCGGCACTCTGCACGGGGCGGGAAAAAGACGGCGCGGCAGGGGCGCTCTTCTGCACGGGAGCGGAACATGAAGGCGCAGGCGTGGCGGGGACAGGCTCGACCTTTGCCGGCGACACCGCACGGGGAGCAGCCTGAGACGCACTGAACGATGCGGAGCTTTCAGGGGCAGGCTTCCGTCCCTGAGGAGCCGGGGCTGAAGACGCGCCGCTCACGCCTCCCGCGGGAAGGGAAAGTTCTTCCAGCGGCAGAAGACGCGGCAGCATGGCCAGATTCAGCAGCAGAAGTTCCAGTCCGGCCGAGGGCTCGAGGCTGGTCAGGATACGGCGCTGGGAGTCGAGCGTCATCTGCCAGGCGGCGTGAATGTAGGTCAGGGTAAAGCGTGAAGCGGCGGCAGAGAGGCGCTCAAGCTCGCCTTCGGGCATGTTCAGCTCGGCCGCGGCCTCCCGGCCCGCCTGCCGGATAAGAAAAAGGTTGCGCCACAGGCCGGAAAGTTCGCGCAGGAAAAAGCCCATGTCCACGCCCTGCGCCAGAAGTTCCCGCACAAGAGCGGCGATGTCCGCCACGTTCTGCCCGGCCAGGGAATCCAGAAGGCGGTCCATCACTTCCTGCCCGGCAAGTCCCAGCACTTCGCGGGCCTGCGCCGCGGTCAGCGCCTCGTCCGGCCCGCAGCCGAGCGCGAGCACCTGCCCGAGCAGAGACATGGAATCGCGCACGCTGCCCGCGGCACGGCGGGCAATGAGATGCGCGGCCTCCTTTTCAAAGGGGCGGCCCTCACGCTGAAGGATGTCGCAGATATGCGCCTCCAGCGTGGCTTCGGGAATCTGCCGGAAGACGAAATGCTGGCAGCGGCTCACGATGGTCACGGGAAACTTGTGCTGCTCCGTGGTGGCCATGATGAACGTCACGCGGGCGGGCGGCTCCTCCAGCGTCTTGAGCAGGGCGTTGAAGGCCTCCTTGGTGAGCATGTGCGCTTCGTCGATGATGAAGACCTTGTAGCGGCCTTCCAGCGGAGCATAGCCCACGGCGTCGCGCAGGCGGCGGATGTCGTCAATGCCGCGGTTGGACGCGCCGTCGATTTCCACCACGTCCACGAAGTTGCCCTGCGTGATGCGGCGGCAGGCCTCGCACTCGTTGCAGGGCTCGCCTGTAGGAGCATGCTCGCAGTTGAGGGCCTTGGCGAAAATGCGGGCGATGGTGGTCTTGCCCACCCCGCGCGTGCCGCTGAGCAGGTAGGCCGGGGCCACGCGGTCCTCACGCGCGGCACGGGACAGGATGGATTTCACCATGTCCTGTCCGACCACTTCGGCAAAGGTCTGCGGCCGATACAAAGCCGCAAGGGAAGCGTTTGCTGCCATGTTCTGTCCGTCCGCGCCGCGCTCTCCGGCAGGGAAGGCGGCGGAATCTGCGGCCCGAACCGGGCCTGAATGTTGTAAAAACCAGAGAAACTTTACGGCCTGCCCTTTTTCCGGTCAAGCGTGAGAAGGCAGAAGACGGGCAACCCCCGCAAGCCGCCGGACCTCCCCGGCAGACAGGCGCGGAAGACCATCGACGCGCAAGCCGCAACGGCCACAAGGAAAAGCGAACTCGCCGTATCGCACGCCGCGGCCCTTACCGCACCGCACGGCAAACATTTTCCGCCTCTCTCCCAGTACCGCCGCCGGAGAAACGGGCTCTAGTGGGCAAGTTCCCTAATCTTGGCAAGGCCGTCCTTCAGCTCCTCACGCATTCTGGCGATGAGCGCCGCGGCCTGCGGACTGAGATGCTTGTGATGCCGGAGCAGAATGCCGTTGTGCACCGGAGGCAGGATGCCGTCCAGAGGATAGGAGCGCAGCCCTTCGCCGAGATTGCCGTACTTGCTGGCCATGAGGCACAGCTCGTCCATGACGGCCACGCCCATGCCCTGTTTCACATAGCGCAACATAAGATGGTAGTTGTTTACGCTGAGCACCGTATGAAGCGGCTGGGAAAGCGATGCCAGAGACGTGTCGAAATACGGGTCGCCGCTCTCCTCCATGTTTTCCGCAAGAAAGGAAATGAAGGGCAGACGTATCAGGTCCTGCTCCGTCGGCCGTTCCGGCAGGCCGAACTCGTTGTCCTCCCGCGCGATGAGCAGCGGCTGCGAGGTGAAAAGCTCCTCCAGCTGGCAGTTCGGCACCTCTCGGGTAATGCCGGTAAGACCGAAATCGACCCGGGAGCTGAGCACGTCCTCCACCGTCTCATACGGCAGCGCACGACGGATTTTGATGTGAACATCGGGGTGCTCTCTGCGGAAACCGGCGATGATGCGCACCGCCCGCGCCGAAAAGGGCAGGTTGCTTGAAATGCTTATGGTTCCCCGCAGAACGCCCGAGGGTGAGCTGATGTCGGATTTCATGCCCCGCAGAAGCTCGAAGGTGGAAATGGTCCAGGAAAGCAGCCTTTCCCCTTCCGGGGTGATGCGCAGCCTCTTCATGTACCGGTCGAAGAGCACGGTATTGAGCTGCTGCTCGAGCTGCCGTATCTGCCAGCTGATGGTGGACGGATTGCGGTTCATGTGCTGGGCGGCCTTACGGATGCTGCCTGTCTGCGCCGTGTAGTAGAACCCTCTCAACTGCTGAAAAAAGTCTCCGCTCAGTTCTTCTATCATCTTTTTCTCCGTATCGGCTTCTTCGTCTTTTCCGGAAAAAACCACCGGAACAAACGCCTTCTCATCGCCGTCCGGCATTTGTGCCATTTAAAACAAGTTTAAAAAAAACGACGTCAGTCGCGGACGACACGCCGCATTTTTCCGCATAAGAAAAAACCGTCGCTCCGGCGCCCGAAAAAATACCCGAAAGTTTCTTTCGAGACACTTTTTCCGGCCGTTCAGCTGCAAACCCCGCACGGAAAAATACTTTTTTTACGGAAAATAATGCCGGGCCACCCCTTTTCCGCCGGAAAGACGGGAATCACAAAAAACAATCAACTCCGCATATTATGACGGACCTTATTTTGAAATGTCCATTTTGTATGATTTCATCACACAATAAACAAATCTTTTCAAATTGACAAGACATGTTCGTTTATGGATTATTTTCACAATAGCAATCAGGAGGCTACCATGGCTCGCATTTCTTTCAAATCTCTGGCGGCATTGATACTGGTTCTCGGCCTTTCCACCCCGTCCCACGCGGCAAACGTGGAAATTCAGGCGGGCATCTTCGGCGGAACCCTTTATCAGATGAGCTATGCTCTGACGGAAATCCTCAAGGTCCACGCTCCCGAAATCACGGCCAGCGCTGTGGAGACCAACGGTACGGGCATGGGCATCATCAAGGCTTCCCAGGCGCCTGAACGGCGCATCGTCGCCGGCACGCTGGTTCCCGTCATGGAAGCCCGCGCCGGTATTCCCCCCTACAAGAAGGCTTTCACGGGCCTGAAGCTCATCGGCAACATGAGCGAAAACATCCAGACCCTCATCACCTTCGACCCCAGCATCAAGACCATTGAAGACCTCAAGGGCAAGCGCGTCGGCCTCGGTCCCAAGCCCACGGTTCTCGGCCACAACCACGCCTCCATCGTGATGGCCGCCTGCTCCGACCCCAAGTCCATCGACTTCGAATACATGAACTGGGGCAGCATGCGTGACGCCATGCTCGACGGCTCCATCGACGCCATGATTCTCGGTGTGAGCTCCCGTCAGACTCCGCCCTGGGTCCCCGTCGCCGTCTATGGTGAACTCATCGCTTCCCGCGGCAATCCTCACTACATCGACATTCCCGTCGAAGCCGTGAAGAAGGCTTCCGAAAACGACAAGATTGCCTACGAATGCAAGGACGTGCCCGCCGGCGCCATCGCCGAAAACGTTCCTCCGAAGGACGTTCCCAGCTGGCGCGACCTGCTCGGCCTCTACGCCTTCGACGAACTGGACGAACAGACCGCCTACACCATCGCCAAGGTTCTCTACGAACACTGCGACGAAATGGCCACCTACTCCGCCGCCGCCAAGGGCGTGTGGCCTGAACTCATCGTTCCCACCGTTCCGGACGACATGATTCATCCCGGCGCTCTCCGCTTCTACAAGGAAAAGGGCCTGCGCTGATTTCTCTCCCGCCGTGCGCCGGACACCCCTCGCCGGCGCACGGTCCATCTCCGCTTCTCTTCATATCATAACACTACGGTCACGGCGTAAACATCTTCCCTGCAATCGAAAGAGGCAGGGGTCTGGATGTTTACTCCCTTTCCCCTTGTCCACCGAAAAGAGGAAACCATGGAAACGGCTAAAAACAATGTGGTACGCATGCTCATGATAGGGGTCGCCCTCATCATGGCTCTCTACCATCTGGTTTATACCCAGTGGATGCTCATCGGCCCCATCCAGCATCAGAACCTGCACTACATGATGGCTCTCGTGCTGGTCTTCCTGTGGGTGTTCACCAGACAGAAAACGAAGTTCGGCAAGGCCATCGTCATAGTGCTCATAGGCCTGTCCATCTATGCCACGGCCTACATGTTCCTGAACTACAGCGGTCTGCAGGAAGAACGCGGTCCCATGCTGGACCTCACGGGACAGGACATGTTCGTGGGCGTGCTGCTGGTGGGACTCGGCATCGAAGCGTCCAGACGCTCCTTCGGCTGGGTTTTCCCCATCGTCGCCATGTGCTTCATCGCCTATGCCGTCTTCGGGCATTATCTGCCCGGCCCGCTGCAGGCTCCCAACATCAGCATCGATGAACTGCTCGTAAGCTACGGTCTGGACCTGTCCGGCGGCATCTACGGTCAGGTGCTCGGCATCAGCGCCAACTACATCTTCCTGTTCGTGCTCTTCGGCAGCCTGCTCGGCGCCACGGGCGCGGCCCGCTTCTTCAACCAGGTCGGCATGCTCACCGGCAGCAAGCTGGACGGCGGCCCGGCCATCACCGCCGTGGTGTCCAGCGCCCTCATGGGTTCGGTGACCGGCAGCGTCATGGCCAACGTGGCCGCCACCGGCGCGTTCACCATTCCCCTCATGAAGAAGGTCGGCTACAAGCCCTACCAGGCCGGCGCCATCGAAGCCGCCGCCTCCTCCGGCGGACAGATTATGTCCCCCGTCATGGGCGCCACCGCCTTCGTCATGGCGGAACTGGCCGAAGTGCCCTATGTCACCGTCATGGCCGCCGCGCTCATTCCGTCCCTGCTCTACTTCCTGTCCGTAGGCCTTTATGCCCAGTTCCAGGCAAAGCGCCTCGGCATCCGCATGGACCCGAGCGACATCGCCGCCTTCTCCCTGCGCGCCTTCATCCACGACGCTCCCATCTTCGTGCTTCCCCTGCTGGCCATCATCGCCCTGCTGGTCATGGGCTACAGCCCCATGTTCACCATCTTCTGGGCCATGATGCTGCTGCTCGTGCTCAACATCATCGACATCGTCACCTCCAAGAAGTACGACCAGCTCAAGAACATCATCCCGGCCTTCATCGACGGCGCCGTCACCGGTGCGAAAATCGGCGTCACCTGCGCCGTGCTCGGCCCCATCATGACCACCGTGACCAAGACGCTGCTCGGCATCAAGATTCCCCAGCTCATCGTCATGTGGTCTCACGGCAGCATTCCCATCGCGCTCTTCATCACCATGTGCGTGTGCCTCATTCTCGGCATGGGCGTGCCTACGCTGGCGGCCTACCTGCTCGTCTCCATGGTGGGTATTCCGGTGCTCGTGAACATGGGCGTGGACCCCTTCGCCGCCCACATGTTCGTGTTCGTGTTCGCCTGCTTCTCCTGCCTGACCCCGCCCATCGCCCTTGCCGCCCTGCCCGCGGCCGGCATTGCGGAATCCTCGTACATGAGAACGGCGCTTGAAGCCTCCATGGTGGGCGCCGTGGGCTTCGCCATCCCCTACCTGGTGGTGGGTCGTCCCGCGCTCATGCTCGGTCAGGGCCCGCTTGCCGAAACGCTTATCGTCTCCGCCGTGGGTGTGTTCACCGTCATCGCCTTCTGCATGATGATTACCGGCTACGGTCTGCGAGTGCTCAACGTGCTGGAACGCTGGTGCCTCGGCGGCGTCGTCGCCCTGTGCGGCCTCTGGATTGCCATCGGGCACATCACCTTCCTGCTTACCGGCATCGCCGTGTTCGCCGCCCTCTTCGCCTTCCAGCTGAAGGGCCGCAAGAAGGCATCCGCTTAGATTTTTCTTCCTTGCAAGAAAACCCGCTTCTTTTCGAACAAGGAATTATCCCTTAACTCATAGAGGATATTTCAATGAAGATTTCCCCTCATCCGCTTGGCACGCTGATTGAAACAGACGTGCTCGTCATAGGCTCCGGCGCATCGGGCTGCGGTGCCGCTCTCGGAGCTCGCGAGCAGGGGCTGGACGTCGTGCTGCTGGACAAAGGCAAGCTGGAAAGCTCCGGCTGCATCGGCGGCGGCAATGACCACTATATGGCCATTCTGAACGAAAAGGGTACTCCTTTCGACACCGCCGACGACCTGGTCAAGTTCTACGCCAAGCCCATCACCGGCTACTCCCCCACCATGCTCGTCAACGGCTGGTACAACCACATGTACCACATGCTGAAGCGCCTCGAAAAATGCGGCGTGGATTTCAGCAAGAACCCCGACGGCACCTATAAGCGCACCCAGGGCTTCGGCCAGCCCGGCACCTGGTGGGTGCACATCGCCAACGGCATGACCATCAAGCGCGTCATGGCCCGCATCGTACGCGACTCCGGCGTGCATGTGCTCGACCGCATCATGGCCATGAAAATCCTCACCGACGGCGGCAAGGCCTGCGGCGTCCTCGGCTGGAACGTGGTGACGGGCGAATACGTCATTCTCCGCGCCAAGACCGTGGTTTCCGCTCAGGGCCGTTCCGCCACCCGCGGCTACAACAACTCCACGCACAACCCCTACAACGTGTGGATGTACCCCTACAACACCGGCGCGGGCGTGGTCCTCGGCTATGACGCCGGCGCCGCCGTGACCGAACTCGACACCTATCAGCGCGCCACCATGGAGCCCAAGGGCTACGGCTGCCCCGGCATGAACGGCATCAACAGCTCCGGCGCCCACGAACTGAGCGCCATCGGCGAACGCTTCATGGGCAAGTACGACCCCATGTGGGAAAACGGCGTACGCAACAACCAGATTCAGGGCACCTATCAGGAACAGCTCGAGGGCAATGGCCCGCCCTTCTACATGGACATGCGCCATGTGGACCCCGAAATCGTGCATGAACTGCAGTACATCCTCATGCCCGGCGACAAGGCCACCTTCTGCGACTGGGCCGACTGCACCGGCACCGACTTCCAGCACAAGCTCCTGGAAGTGGAAATCGGCGAACTCATCTTCGGCGGCACCATCGCCGTGAACGACCAGTTTGAAACCACCATTCCCGGTCTGTTCTGCGGCAGCATCTTCCTGTACTGCTCCGGCGCCATGTGCGGCGGCTTCGAAGCCGGCCGTCAGGCTGCCATGAAGGCTTCCGGCATGACCGAAGCCGGCAAGATTGACGAAGACCTCGCGGCCAAGGTGAAGTCCGACATCTTCGCCCCGCTCGGCAACGACCAGGAACTGACCTATCAGGAACTGGAAGAAGCCGCCCGCAACGTCATGATGTACTACATGGGCTTCCGCCGCTCCATGGTCGGCATGGAACGCGCTCTGGAAAAGATAACCTTCCTGGAAGAACAGATTCCCCAGCTTCACGCCGATTCTCTGCGCGACCTCATGCGCTGCCATGAATCCGCCGAAGTGCTCAAGGTCTGCGAACTGGCCATCAAGGCCACCATGGAGCGCAAGGAAACGGGCCGCTGCGTCTACAAGATTGTCGACTTCCCCGAGCTCAACCCCGACATGGCCAAGCCCCTGCTTCTCATCAAGGGCGAGAACGGCACCACCCAGTATCACTTGGGCAAGGCCCCTCTTCTGTAGAGCCCTTTTTGCATGAAGCCGCCCGTCGGGGCCATGGCCCCGACGCGGTTTCCCGGCGACGGAGACACGCTTCCGCCGCCCTCCCCCTCCCGGCATACGGGAGAGGAGCAGTCACTCAAGGAGTATTATCATGCCGCCTAGATATAGTCGTGAAATCACCCTGCCCATCGTCATGGGCGACAGCCTCAAGGAGCAGTTCCGCACCTCGCCGTGCGAGCACTTCTGCCCCGCAGGCAATTCCATTCAGAAAATGCAGGCGCTCGTGGAAAAGGGCGAATTCGCCGAAGCCCTGCGCTATCTGCTCGCCAAGAACCCCTTCCCCGGTGTGACCGGACGCGTGTGCCCGCACTTCTGCCAGGCCAACTGCAACCGCAAGGGCTACGACTCCTGCGTGAACACCCGCGCCCTTGAACGCGCCGTGTTCGACTTCGCTCCCCGCGACAACGCCCATTTCCAGCGTCGTCCTTCCACGGGCAAGAGCGTCGGCATCATCGGCGGCGGCCCCGCCGGTCTGACTGCCGCCTATTTCCTGGCCCTTCTCGGCCACGACGTCACCGTGTATGAGGCCAATCCCGTGCTCGGCGGCGTGGCCCGCTACGGCGTGCCGGACTTCCGTCTGCCCCGCGACGTGGTTGACCGCGAAATCGGCTGGATTCTCGAAACCGGCGTACGCGCCAGAGTCAACACCATGGTCGGCCGCGACATCTCCTTCGCCGCCGTGCGCGCCGCCCACGATGCCGTCATCGTGACCACCGGCACCCCCAAGGAAAACAGCCTGCCCATCCCCGGCTCCGAAACCGCGGTGAAGGCCGTGGAATTTCTGCGTGAGGCCGCTCTCGGCCTGCGTCCTTCCGTGGGCAAGCGGGTGGTCGTCATGGGCGGCGGCGGCGTCGGCTTCGACGCAGCGTTCGTGGCCCGTCGTCTCGGCGCGGAAGAAGTGCACGTCATCTGCCTTGAAAAGGCCGGTGAAATGCGCGCCCCCGAAGAAGACCTTCTGCAGGCCGCCGAGGAAGGCATTCAGATTCACAACTCCTGCACCATGTCCGCCATCCGCACGGCCGACGGCAAGACCGCCGGCGTGGACTACTTCGAAGTGCAGGAATGCCGCTTCGACGAAAAGGGCCGCCTCACCCTGGTGCCCGTGGAAGGCGGGGAACACACGCTTGAATGCGATACCGTCATCTTCGCCGTGGGCATGAAGACGGACCTCGACTTCATGGCCGAAGCCGGCGTGAACCTCACGCCCCGCAACTGGATTGTGGTGGACGGCAAGCAGGCCAGCTCCGTGGAAGGCATCTTCGCCGCCGGCGACGTCTCCGCCGGCCCCGCCTCCATTGCCGGCGCCGTGGGCGACGGCCGCCGCGCAGCCTTCGGCGTCCATGCCTGGCTGACCGGTGAAAACTCCCGCGTCTATGTCATCGGCGAGGACAACACCATCGTGGCCCGCGACGATTTGGCCGGAAACGTGGAACCCTATGTGGTGCCCATGGAGGAAATCTACGGCATTCTCCAGTACGAGAAGACCGAAGCCCAGAAGCAGGCCTGCGCCAACCACATGGACTTCACGGAAAACAACGCCGGCTACACCGCCGAACAGGCCATGATTGAAGCCGCCCGCTGCATGCACTGCGGCCACTGCAAGGGCTGCGGCACCTGCGTGGACGACTGCCCCGGCTACGTGCTGGAGCTCAAGCATCTTGAAAACGGCCTCGACCGCCCCGAAGTGGCCCACGGCGAGGAATGCTGGCACTGCGCCAACTGCCGTACCAGCTGCCCCACCGGCGCCATCGGCTTCCGCTTCCCGCTGCGCATGCAGGTCTGATTCCATCCCTGAACAATGAATCCACAAAGCGCCCTGTCCTGAAAACAGGCAGGGCGCTTTTCCTGTGCCGATAAGGTCGGTCTTCGCCCGTCCCCGCGCCTGCCCTCAGGTATTCGTAGGCATTCCGTCCAACATTCCGCAACGATTTCAGCCGATGACGTATCGGGAAAACTCCCCTGCGCCCTGCCTGCTGCCCGATGCGGAACACCCGGGCCGGCTTTGGTCTGTTTGTATGATGAATTCATACAAAAACAAAAAATTACTGCATTGACCACCTCAGCACAAAACACGATTTTTCTATCGGCCCTGTTCGCTGCCGATACAGGCAGACGATACGGAAGCAGTACGGCACCGCCGCAGACGACTTCCGCCCGTTCTGAAGCGTCCGCCCGGACCATGGGCTGCCGGAGAAGGCCTCTTTCCTTTCTCCTCTGCCAGCCATCTTCCGCAGCACGAACGCCCGAGGCGCGTCTCCGTCATGCCGGCCCTCCGGACCGGTGACGCACGCCGCCCCGAAGTCTCAGGCTTCATACCGATATGCCCTTCTTCATACGAAAATGGCGTTCAACCTCGGAAAGCCTGTGCAATCCGCCGAACCTGGTTTTCCAGGAAAGAAAGAGCTCCCGCTTCGATGACATGCCGGCTGCGCAAAAAACGCTCCGGCATTCCATACAGTTCCAAGAATAGTTATACGACTCCGGTCCTATCAGGAGAAACTCATGGCTGATACCAATGCCGCCACGACGAAAAAAACGCCGGGCATCCTGTATTTCATCCATTCCGCCATCTGCCTTGCCGTCATGTTCGGCGTCGGCCTGATTCCCCCCATCGAACCGCTCACGCCGCTGGGCATGAGCCTGGTCGGCATTTTTCTCGGCGTACTGTACGGCTGGATTTTCATCGACATCATCTGGCCCAGCATCGCCGGCCTGCTGGCGCTCATGCTGGTCGGAGGCATGAAGCCCGTTGTCCTGCTGAACAAAAGCTTCGGCGACCCCATCGTCGTCATGATGTTCTTCATTTTCGTCTTCTGCGCCACCATCAACTATTACGGCCTGTCGAAGTTCATCTCGCTGTGGTTCATCACCCGCAAGGCCGTGGCGGGAAGGCCGTGGCTCTTCACCTACACCTTTCTCGTCTCCATCATGATTCTCGGCGGGCTGACCAGCGCCTCTCCCGCGGCCGTCATCGGCTGGAGCATCCTGTATGGCATCTGCGACGTATGCGGCTACAAGAAAGGCGAGGGGTATCCCACCATGATGGTCTTCGGTACCGTCTATGCCGCACAGGTGGGCATGTCGCTCATTCCCTTCAAGCAGGCCGCCCTCACCGTGATGGGCGCCTATGAAACCATGTCCGGCACGCACATCGACTACGCCAAGTACATGTTCATAGCTCTCATCATCTGCGCGCTCTGCTCCCTGCTCTTCCTGCTTATCGGCAAATACATCTTCCGGCCCGACATCAGCAAGCTTGAGAACCTCAATGTCGACAACCTTACGACGGGGCAGGACCTCACCCTTTCCGGCGTGCAGAAAACGGTGCTGGGCTTCCTTTTCGCCCTTGTGGCGCTGCTGCTCATTCCCGCCTTCCTGCCCGCCGACATCACCATCGTCCGCTTCCTCAAAAGCATCGGCAACACCGGCATATGCATGTTCCTCGTGGGACTCATGTGCTTCATCAAAGTCGACGGCAAGCCTCTGCTCCGCTTCAAGGCCATGGTGGACGACGGGGTAGCCTGGGGCATCATCTTCATTCTGGCCATGGTTCAGCCTCTTTCAGGCGCCATGGCCACTCCGGAAAGCGGCATCACGCCCTTCCTCATGTCCGTGCTGGAGCCCCTGTTCGGCGCCGGTTCCCCGCTGTTCTTCGCCGTATGCATGGGCCTTCTGGCCACCATCCGCACCCAGTTCATCAACAACGGCGCCGTGGGCGTGGCCCTCATGCCGGTCATCTTCAGCTACTGCACGAACATGAACGTGGGACCGGAACTGGCCGTCATCATGGTGGTCATGGGCGTACATCTGGCGTTCCTCACCCCTGCAGCCAGCTCCATAGCAGCCCTGCTGCATGGTAACGAATGGGCCAGCACCAAGAGCATCTGGAAATCCTCTCCCATCGTCATTCTGCTTTCCTGGGTGCTCATGAGCACCGTCACCGTCACCGTAGGCTCCATCCTCTTCTGATTTCGCCGGAAAACCTTCCGGCGGCATTCCATGCAGTCCCCCCCCCTCCGAGGGGTCCGCTTCGTCTATTGAAGCGGAACCCTCCCTCTTTTTCCTCTCCGGTGAAGCCTCCCCGCAATCCGTCGAAACACGCGCTGTCCCTTTGCCGACATTGACGCTACGCCGCTGTAGGGCTAGACTATCCGTTCCTTGTAAATGCCTGGGCACAACGCCCTTTCGCATATCACGCAGACCCGAGGAATCAGCCATGCTTGATCTCAAACTTCTTCAGAAGCAGCCCGAAGTGGTGGCCAAGGCCCTTGCCGACCGCCATTCCAACATCTCCGTCGATGAATTTCTTGAGCTGGACGCCCGCCGCCGCGCCGCTCTTACCGAAGTGGAAACGCTCAAGAGCCGCCGCAATGCCGAATCGGCCGAAGTGGCCCGCAAAAAGCGCGCCGGTGAAGACGCCTCCGAACTGGTGGCCGAACTCGGCAAGCTGTCCGACCGCATCAAGGAGCTGGACGCCGAAACCTCCGAGATTAAGGAAAAGGTCTACCAGTGGATGCTCCGCGTGCCGAACATTCCCGACGCCTCCGTTCCCGTGGGTCTGGATGAGAACGACAACCCCGAACTGCACCGCTGGGGCACTCCGCGAGAATTCACCTTCCCGATAAAGCAGCACTTCGAAGTGGGCGCCGCCGCCAGAGGGCTCGACTTCGAACGCGGCGCCAAGCTCGCCGGTTCCCGTTTCTGCGTGTCTCACGGCGTGTTCGCACGGCTTGAACGCGCTCTCATGAACTTCTACCTCGACACGCAGACCACCGAATTCGGCGCCACGGAAATTCTGCCTCCCTTCATGGTCAACGCCGCCACCATGCAGGGCACGGGCCAGCTGCCCAAGTTCGAGGAAGACCTGTTCAAGATGCCCGCCTGGGACTACTACCTCATCCCCACCGCCGAAGTGCCCGTCACCAACCTGCACGCCGGTGAAATTCTTGAGGAAGACCAGCTTCCCCTGCGCTACACCGCAGGCACTCCCTGCTTCCGCTCCGAAGCCGGCTCCGCGGGCAAGGACGTGCGCGGTCTCATCCGTCAGCATCAGTTCATCAAGGTGGAGATGGTGCGCTTCGCCCATCCCGACAAGTCGTGGGAAGAACTGGAAAACATGCGCCGCTGCGCCGAAATTCTGCTGGAAAAGCTCGAACTGCCCTACCGCACCATCACGCTCTGCACCGGCGACATGGGCTTCGGCTCCGCCAAAACCTACGACGTGGAAGTCTGGCTGCCCGGTCAGAACACCTACCGTGAAATCTCTTCCTGCTCCAACTGCGTGGACTTCCAGGCCCGCCGCGCCAACATCCGCTTCCGTCCCAAGGGCGGCGGCAAGCCCGAGTTCGTGCACACTCTGAACGGCTCCGGCCTGCCTACGGGCCGGTCCATGGTTGCCGTGATAGAAAACTATCAGCAGGAAGACGGCTCCATCGTCATTCCCAAGGTGCTGCGTCCCTACATGGGCGGCCTTGAAGTCATCACGCCCGACATGTAGTCGGGCTTTCCCTCATGCATGAAAGCGGGAGACGGTCTGCCGTCTCCCGCTTTTTTCACGCAACGCCGTTTTCGAAGACCCGTTTGAGCATTCCCGAAAAAAAACGGAAAAGGTGTTGCCTTTCTTAGAACAGACAAACAAAATTTTGAGCTTTACCTCACGGCGTCTTTCGCTTTTCCTGAATAACACGGCCCCCGACCTTTTACGAGCCACAAAAAAGAACATCAGGAGCTTCGCATGAACAGACGTCAGTTTTTGTATGCAGGCGCAGCCACGGCCTTCATGGCTGCCGTGCCCTTCCGTTCTCACGCTGCCGAAGGCCCCGTCGTACACACCCAGAAAGGCTACCTGCGCGGCCTCGTGCAGGACGGCGTACATGTGTTCAGGGGGGTCCCCTGCGGCATGCCTCCCTATGAAGGAAAATACCGTCTGGCACTGCCCGAACCCGTGGCTCCCTGGAAAGGCATCGTCGATGCCGTCAAATTCGGCGACATTCCGCTTCAGCTCGGACAGGGAAAACCCATCGGCGGCGGCGACTGCCTGCGCCTCAACATCTGGACTCCCGCACCCGGCAAAACCAGCTGCCCGGTCATGCTCTACATCCCCGGAGGCGGCAGCACCACCTGCAACAACAACGACGTTCGCTTCGACGGCACGGCCTTTGCGAAGGACGGCATCGTTCTCGTCACAGCCAACTACCGCGTCAACGTGGACGGTTTTCTGAAAATCAAGGGAGTTCCGGCCAACCTCGCCCTGCGCGACATGATGTTCGCCCTGCGCTGGATACAGGACAACATCGCCGCCTTCGGCGGCGACCCCGACAACGTCACCGTGTTCGGTCAGTCCGCCGGCGCCACGCACATCACCTCCCTGCTTTCCTCCCCTCTCTCCAAGGGACTTTTCCGCCGCGCCATACTCCAGAGCCCCGCGGCTCTCGCCCAGTACGACGCCGACCTTGCCACAAAAGTGGCGGAAGACCTTCTCGCCTTCTACGGCGTGGAAAACAGCCGCGAAGCCGTCGCCGCCCTTTCTCCGGAAAAACTGCTTTCCTTCCCCGCCTTCCTTGCCGAACAAAGCAAAAATCAGGAATGGTGCCGTATGCTGGGCGGCAACGTGGCCCTCTTCAAGCCCTACTATGACGGCGAAGTGCTGCCCAAGCGCCCGGTGGACGCCATTGCCGAAGGCGCCTCCCGCGGCGTGGACATCATGGTGGGCTCCGCCGAACAGGAATGGCGTCTCTACGCCGTGCAGAGCGGCACCATCGACAAAATAAAGGAAGAGGAAGTGACGAGCTTCGTGGACTCCACGGGCTTCCCTGCCGAGATTGCGGAACGCTATCGCAAGGCCGGTCGCGGCGACACCCCCGGCGACCTGTACACCGCCCTTCGCTCCGACTTCATTTTCAGAATGCCCGCCAACAAGGTTCTGGAAAGCCAGATAGCCGGCGGCGGCAAGGCCTTTGCCTACTCCTTCGCCTGGAATAGCGATGCCTACGACGGCAAGATGGGCGCGGCCCACAGCCTTGATGTTCCCTTCGTTTTCAAGACGCACCGCAAGGATTCCCCGAGAGTGAAGAACACTCTCGGAACCAACCCTCCGGACGCTCTGGCCGACGCCATGCACGGCGCCTGGGTGCGCTTCGCCACCGAAGGCAACCCCGGCTGGACGCCTTTCGACCTCGAACGCCGCATGACCATGCGCTTCAACACCGTAAGCGCCGAAGTGTCCGACCCGTGGAAAACGGAACGCGAAACCATGGTTCTGAAATAGTCCCCTGTTTCAGAATCCGGACCGGTCGTATCTGGCCTCCTGACATAAAGAACGCCGGTCCGCAAAAGGCGGAGTCGTACCCGGCTCCGCCTTTCCCGTATTCTGCGGCATGAGGTCAAAACCGGCAGGGCATCGGACTTCCGACAAAAAACGAGTCGGACTTCCTCCGGATAAAAACTATCGGCATCGAAGAAAAAGCGGCTTCTGCTGTACTTCTGACCTGCCATCCCGATACGGAAGCCGCGGCCGAATGCCGAACAGACGGAGGTGAACACCACTCCCGTGACGGCGACGCCCCGCTGCATTCCGGGCCATCGCAGCGTTCTGTCTGCAGGAACGGAAAGAGGTCGGCGTGTGCCGGAAAGACGCTTGCGAACCTCGTGCAGCTTGCTCTGACATACGGTTTCAACGTGCGCGGAAACGGCGGACGAACGAAAGCCATCTGCCTCGTTCTCATGTTCTTCCTTTACGATGACATGCTGCACATGAAGATAGGCTGCCCGAGGCAGGAGCCTACCCGAATTTTCTGTTCAAAGAAGACGAAGAGACGCTGCTTGAAATCCTGCGTTTCAGCCTTTCTCAGGCTCGAAGGTTTCGGGCATGACGCCGGACATGTCGAACGACTGCATGAGAGGCTGAAGACCGCGGCCGAAAACATCCCGACTCCTGCAAGGTACGGAACATCCATCGCATGAGATAAAAAAAGGTCTGCGTTTTACCGCAGACCTTTTCAAATTCTGGTGGAGATGAAGAGAATTGAACTCTTGGCCTCTTGAATGCCATTCCCTCTTTTCGTCTCTTTTTCCATACCGCCTTATTTTGTTTTATATATAAT
>CALUPQ010000189.1 GCA_944322695.1 uncultured Mailhella sp.
GGGCTTTACCAGCATAGGCCCGATTATGGCCCATTTTTCGTCTGAAATGTCGTGTCTGCTCATGCCAGACATCAAAACAACAGAAAGAAGAAAAGTCGAGAACTTATTTAGAGACAGCCCCTAGGGAAAGGGCGGGGTTATTTTCTTTCGAGCACCAGCATGGTGAGGGGCGGCAGGTAGAAAGTGATGTCCTGCATGTCTATGCCGGTGGTCGCGTCGCTGAAGTGCTCGGTGGCGTTTTTGCTGGGCACGAGGTTGCCGAAGCCGCCGAAGCGCGGTTCGTCGGAAGAGAGGATTTCCACGTACTTGCCCGGAGGCACCTGGAAGCGGACTTCGGGCTCCGGCCGCGTTTCGTGGAAGTTGAAGGCGAAGAGGAGCCTGCCGCGGGAGAAGGCGAGCAGACGGTTGTCCTCATGAATGAAGCGGAATTCCGGATTCTTTGCGAAGTCGCGGCGGTGCCTGTTCACGATTTCCTTCATCTGCGCCTTGTCCCAGCGGGCGAGGGCCGCGTAGAAGGAGACCTGGTCCTCGGCGAGCTGCCACTGGCGGTGGGCGTGCTTTTCATCGTCCAGCCATTCGGGGTGGCCGAACTCCGTGCCCATGAAGCTGAGGTAGCCCGCATCCGCGGACATGAGGGTGACGCCGCGCATGAGACGGTAGATGGCCACGCCGCGCGTTTCGTTCCAGGTGGCGTTGAAGGGGCTCATGCGGGTGTACATGGCGTCGCCGACGAGGCGCCAAATCATGGCGTCGTCGCCGTTGATGCACTGGTCGTGACATTCCACGTAGCTTATGGTGCGGTCGTAGGGGCGGTGATTGGTCATTTCATACCACAGCCTGCCCATGTCCGAGGGCTTTTTGATGAACTTGCCCCAGAAGTCGGGAATGCCCATGGCGAAACGGTAGTCGAAGCCGAGGCCGCCCTCCTTCGGCGGGCAGGTCAGGCCGGGCATGCCGCTGAACTCCTCGGCTATGCTCACGGCAGAAGGCACGAGCTCGTGGATGAGCGCGTTGGCGAGGCACAGGTACAGCTCGCCCCAGGCGTTGGTGCGGCTGCCGCCGTCCGGAGCGTAGAAGCAGCGGCCCACGTGCTCGAAGCTGTCCGCGATGCCGTGGTCGGTGTAGAGCATGTTGCCCACGGCGTCGAAGCGGAAGCCGTCCACGTTGAACTCTTCCAGCCAGTAACGGCAGTTGGAGAGCAGGAAGCGCCGCGTCATTTCCCGGCTGTAGTCGAAGGAAGGCGTGCCCCACTGGTTGGAGCGGGCGTCGAAGAAATAGGAGCTCGTGTCGTAGCGGGCAAGGCCCTGCTCGGTATTGGCGCAGGCGTGGGCGTGGGTGATGTCGAGAATGACGGCAAGGCCCAGGCGGTGCGCCTCGTCCACCAGGCGGCGGAAGCCGTCCGGGTCGCCGTAGCGGAAGGACGGCGCAAAGTAGCTGCTCACCTGATAGGCGAAGGACTTGTAGAGCGGATGCTCGGGCACGCCCATGAGCTGCACGGCGGTGTAGCCCCCGGCCCTGACGCGGGGCAGCACGCGGGCGGCGAACTCGTCGTAGCTGCCCACGGAGCCTTCGGCATGGGTGCGGGCGTCCTGCGCCATGCCGACGTGGGCCTCGTAAATGCGCGGGAACTTCGCGCGGGCCGGGCGCTCATGCTGAAAGACGTAGGGCTTTTCCGGGTCCCACACGCGGGCGCACCACTGGTCGGGATTGTTCTTGTCCTGCTCCACCCAGCGGGCGAAGGCGGGCACGCGGCGCTGAAGCCCGGTCTCGCCGCTGCCGTAAAGGCGGATTTCGTAATAGTCGCCGTGGGAAAGCGCGTCTTCGGGCAAAAAGAGCTGCCACAGGCCCCCGCCCGCGCGCACCAGCTCGTATTCCACGCGCTGCTCGAAACCGATGCGGGCCGTGGTCAGCCACACGCGGCCGGCGGAAGGCATGTATTCGCGCACCAGCCAGCGGCGACGCCCTTCCCTGTCCACCACGCGGAACAGGCCGAGCCTCTCATGCAAAGACGCGTAGGCGCGAAGGGAGCCGTAACCGCGCAGGACCCGCGCCCGCTCCTCTTCAAAACGCTTCGTCCTCTCCTGAAGAAAAGGCCGGTATTCGGTAAGCTCGACATCGGTCAGCGGATTCAGAGCAGCCATGCCCTCACTCCTTGATAAAGCGTTTCCCGGAATGCCTGCCGGACGCTCCCGGACACGCCGCATCTGTCTGCGGCGCAGGCATTCTTCCGCCTTCAGCATAACGGATAAGGCGGGCACTGCACAAGTCCCGTGACACGGAGCCGGACGTTGCGTCACTCCATGCGACTCCAGGTGCCGCAACCTCCCGTCAGCGATGAACGACACGGACGCAGAACCTGCACGACGCCTGCCGCGCTTGCGCCGCAAGTGAATTGCGGCCGCCTGAGTGACGACCATGTTCCCCGGAGCGTTGCGCGTGCGTCACAGCCCTGTCAACGAAGACAGAAGGAGCATTGAGCACACGCCGTGCGGAATCGAAGGCAGAACGCGCACTTGGGACACGGCCGTCACGACACGGCGCTCCGCTTCCGACCTTCCGCTCCGCGCCCGGAGCCGGAGACAAACGCCGCCCTTCCCCTCCGGAACGATAACGCTTTCCGCCCGCGCCTCTCCGAAAAAGCAACACACCTTACAGCTTTTCTCCCGCAAGCCTGCGGCCGCCGAAGCGGCGAAGCCGCAAGGCGGAACCGAGGGGGGTCGGGGGCTTGTCCCGACTTGTCGGGGGAATCATTCCCCCCGAAAACTGCCTTTCCGGGGTGCGGGGTCTCCCCGCATGCCTTTCGGGGCCCGGGGGCCTGCCCCGGCGGGGTCCGGGGCAGCGCCACGCTGCCTTTCCTGCCTTTCCTGCGTTTTCTGCCTTTCCTCGCGGCGGGTCAGGGCTTGCGGTGCAGCTGCGGAACGACGTCGGAAAGCGTGGGGGCGGACGGCGCGGTCCTGGCCGCGGCTTCGGCGGTGTACTGCAGGGCGAGCCTGGATGCGAGGGCGAGCTGTTCCTCCCTGCCTAAGGATTCGTCGTCCATTTTGGCCATGAGCAGGTCGTTCAGGATGCGGCCTATCATGGGGCCGGGCTCCACGCCCATGTACCGCAAGTCGTCGCCGGTGACGTCGGTCTTCATCTGGCGGCCCATGTAGATGTAGCGGGTGAGCTTTTCATGCTGTTCGGGCTTGTCCTCCTGCGCCAGCAGATAGAGCAGCGTTTCGAGGGGCGCGCGGCCGAGGATGCGGTGCAGTTCGCTCAGGGGGCCGTTGGTCTTTTCCCAGCGGTTCATGCTCTGTCTTGCGGCCATGATGGCGGAGCGCACCTGCATGGTGGCGCGCTTGCGCCTGTCGGAGAACTGGAGCCTGTCCAGCAGGCCCTCCACTTCCGTGCCGGGGGCGCGGCGGCAGAGGGCTATGACCATGAGCATGAGCAAATCCGGCTCTTCGGGCAGGTACATGCGCATGTACCATTCGAGCACGCGGCGCACGCGGTCGGCCATGTCGCGCTTTTCGTCGTTCAT
>CALUPQ010000190.1 GCA_944322695.1 uncultured Mailhella sp.
AGAACAGTCAGCTCATTCAGCAGCTGCGCACCAAGAACGCCGAGCTGGAAGCCCTGCACAGGGTGCTTCTGGAGAAAAACGACGAACTGCAGAAGAGCGTGGAAGCGCTTTATTCTCCGGGAAACGGCATCATAGGGCAGAGCGAGCCCATGCGCCGGGTTTTCGACCTGGCGCGTTCCATAGCCCGCCGTCCCATCAATACTCTTATTCTTGGTCCTACGGGCACGGGCAAGGAAGTGCTGGCCCGCTTTCTGCACCATCAGTCTCCGCGCAGCCGGGGGCCGTTCATTGCCGTGAACTGTACGGCCATTCCCGACACGCTGTTTGAAAGCACCATGTTCGGCATAGAAAAAGGCGTGGCCACGGGCGTGAGCGCCCGAAAAGGTCTTGTGGAAGAAGCCAGTGGCGGAACGCTGTTTCTGGACGAGCTTGCCGAAATGAGTCTTCCCAATCAGGCCAAGCTGCTGCGGGTGCTGGAGCAGGAAGAGATTGTGCGTGTGGGCAGTGCCACTCCCATCCATGTGGACATCAATCTCGTTTCCGCCACCAACGTCAATCTTGAACAGGCCGTGAAGGAGGGGCGTTTTCGCGAGGACCTCTACTACCGCGTCAACGTTGTGGAACTTCGGCTGCCGCCCCTTTCGGAAAGAGGGGACGACATCCTGCTTCTGGCTCAGTCCTTTCTGGAGCGCTACTGTGCCGAAATGGAAAGGGAGAGACTTCATCTTTCCCCTGCGGTGCAGGGATTGCTGCTGCGCTATCCCTGGCCTGGCAACGTGCGCGAACTGAACAACGAAATGAAAAGAGCAGCCGCGCTTACCCCCGGCGACGAGGTGGAGCTTTCCCATCTTTCCCGGCGCATTCTGGAATCCGAAGCCGGTCGCGACTATCTTTGCCGGAGAGAGCAGGACGGCGTGCCGGAAGCTCTGGAGCTTCCTCTCAATCTTCAGAAGGCGGAAGAGATAATCATCCGCCGTGCTCTCGACCTTGCCGGGGGACGCAAGGTCAAGGCTGCGGAACTTCTCGGCATCACCCGTGAGGGACTGCGTAAGAAACTCCAGCGCATGGAGGGGGAAACGCTGTGAGATTATCTCTTCGCTCCAAGCTGTTTCTTCTGGTGGGGGGCGCCATCAGCCTTGCGGCTTTGCCCATCATCCTTCTCAGCCGTTCCAGCCTGCTGGAAAGCGGCATGCAGAGAGAACGGGAGTCTTTCGTCAACACGGTCATGCTGGTGGAAGACAGCCTGAGCGTGCGTTATCTGCACCTGCTCACTTCCGAGGTGGAATCCGTTCTGGAAAGCAAGAGAGTGTTGCGCCAGTATTCCGCCATGATGCGTGACATGCTGCTTTCTTCCGGTGAAGGCGAAGCCGGTGAGAGTCTTGTACAGTGGCAGAAAGCGCTTTTTTCCACCGGTCTGCATCTGGCCTTTTATGACATGAAGGGAGGAGTCCTTCTGTCGGACGGACTCGCGGACCAGGTCATGGAAGACGGAAGGCAGGACTTTAAAGGGCAGTCCATCCATTCCATGCTGGAACACCGTACCTCCATGTCCGAAGGGCAGTTCGCCATGGTACGTCTGCCGGGTGTGGAAGGACAGGACGTGCCCGTGCTGGTATGCTTCACCCCTGTGAAAAATATGGGAACGCTGGTGGTTGCCGTCCCCGTGGCCGATGCCGAGCAGAGCCGTGCCGAGCTTGAAAAACGCATGGCTCTCGGCATTCAGGAGCGGCTGGATAGTCTGACTCTGAGCCGGGGAGCCTCCATTTCCGTAGTGTCTTCCGAGGGAAGGGTGCTGGCCGGAAAAGGCAGCGCCATGGACTTTTCCCTGCTTTCTTCCGATGAGCTGAATCGGGTACGCAAGGGAGAAGCGCTGGAAGGAAGTACTTCCGGGCAGGGGAATCCCGTTTTGTACCGACTGGTCTATTTCAAGGCCATGGACTGGTATGTTGCGGCCTCCATTCCTTTGGAATCCATCACAGGCCCGGCGGAGGCGCTGACCCGGCACCTTATTGCCGTGGCGGCGGTGCTGCTTACGTTGAGTCTGCTTGTCATGCTTGTGCTCACCATGCGCATCCTTGCTCCGTTGCGTCTTCTTACCGTCCGGGCAGGCGAAATTGCCCGTGAGGATTTCAGTTCCGAGCGGGGCGTAGGGTTTGCCGCCGACATCGTTGACGACCTTCCGGTGGACAGAAGCGACGAGGTCGGTCAGCTGGCAGGGGCTTTCGCCCACATGGTGAAGGCGCTGGATGAGAACATCCGCCGCCTTGTGGATACGCTGGCCGTGCGGCAGCGCATGCAGGGCGAGCTGAACGCCGCGCGGGATATTCAGATGGGTATCCTGCCTCCCCCTTATGGGGCCCCGAAGAGTCCCGGCTACTCGGCTGCAGCGTTTCTGGAGCCGGCCAAGGAGGTCGGCGGCGACCTGTATGACTTCTTCACCGCGCCGGACGGAAGACAGGCCGTAGTCATCGGCGATGTTTCCGACAAGGGCGTGTCCGCCGCGCTGTTCATGTCCATGACGGTGACGCTGGTCCGCTATGCTCTGGCGGAAGGGCTTTCCTGTTCGGAAGCCATGCTGCGCATCAATGAGCGTCTTGCGGAGAACAATCCTACCTGCATGTTTGTCACGCTGTTCATCGGGCTCTTTGACCCGGCGACGGGAAAGCTCGATTATGCCAGCGGAGCTCATTGTCCGCCGTTCATCGTCAGTCCGGATGGGGAGACCCCCGTGCGTATGCTGACGGATACCAGCGGGCCGCTGGTTGGAGCCATGCAGGGCCTTGACTATGAGGAATGTCATGCCGAGCTTGCTCCCGGAGAATATTGTCTGCTTTATACCGACGGCGTGTCCGAGGCCATGAACGAAAAACTGGAGCTTTTCGGTGAGGAGCGCATAGCCGCCACGCTGGAAGGACTGCGCGGTGCTTCGCCGGATGAGGTGTTGCATGGGGTCATGCAGGCGGTGAAGGAACATCGGGGAACAGCGGCTCAGTCAGACGACATTACCATGCTGTGCTTCCGTCGCTCGGAAGAGCGCCTGGGCTGACAGGGCAAGCCTCTGCCGTGGGACAAGAAAGTTCTTCGCGGCTTTTGAACCTTGTACAGAGGGCATTGCCTACGGAGTCGTCAGACCAGTTGAAGCAGTTGTACCTGACTGGTTTTCAAGGTTTCTTCAGCTGATAGAAGCGCAGAGGCCGCTTTTTGCAGGAGCTTCGGTGGAAACTTCAAGCGTTTCTTCATTGGAGACGGCGAATCGGAAAAGTCTTGTACGGGGAACGTATGCCGGAACGGCGGAGCCTTCGGAGCTTGTCTGGTACTCGTTGCGTTCTGTTTCCGGTCGACCCGCAGGTGGAAGAGGCGGAAGTTTTTCAGAGCGCTGTTTCTTTGCAGGGGGTAATGAGCTTTTTCTGTTTCAGGCTTTTGAAAAGCTCTTCCACATCGTGTCGGATTCTGCTTTTGTTTATGTCAGGGAAGGCTTCCTGTAAAATCAGTGAGGCTTCCTGTTCACTCATCGGCTGGGCCATCATGTTCCACAACAGTTCGCCTGAAGGGGTAAGGGTGAACAGAGCGTCAGAGTTTTTGTCTGTCAGGACAAGCCTGCCGTATTCGGAAAAAACGCGGACATCCGCAGATTGTGTGTAGTATTCTCGGCAACGCTGCCGCTTTCGAGATGAAAGAGAGAGGCGGTGGCGGAGTCTTTTTCTTCTGTCTTGGCCGGAGACGGCTGACGGCGTGCCCGTGGTAGAAGCGGTAAGAGTCTTTTTCAGGTCGGATACCGCTTCGTCCGGGGAAGAATAGCGGAAAAGCAGAACGGGAGTGTCCGCCGTCAGGGTCGCCGCCTGTCTGAACACGGCTTCGGCAGTGCCTTTGCGCATGACGTAGTGAGACAGAATTTCCAGAAGTCCATCTTGTTGAGATAAAACCGCCAGTTCGCCTTTTTTTTCGCGCTGCAACAGCACTATGCGCGTCGGTTTTGCGGTGTGGCCGAACGGAGCGGAAAAGGGAGTGTCGGCGTTGACGTATAGGTATCTTTCATCGCCGATGCCGCCGTTCTGGCGCACAAAATCGTGAAGGGTTTCTGAAGGGGGCAGTGGCAGTCGAAGACGGGGAGCAATTCCGAAGGAGAATATCTGGCCTTGTGCCGTCATGCCGATGAGGTCATCCCCGTAACTGATGCAGCCATCAGCCATCAGGCTGACAATAAGGGTACTTTTTCCTGCGTGGTTGTCCCCAAGCAGCAGAACGGTGTTTCCCTGTATCTCTGCTGCCGCGGCATGCAGGCAAAGCATGTCATGCTCCTCACAGAAGGCAGCAACAATCTCTACGGATAGACTGCACAGGGCACTTGCCGCAGTCGGTTCATGTAATGCCCGGCTCAGCCATGGGGCGCTGATATCATATCCGTTTTTTTCCTGTTCGTAAGCCGATACCTCTATGACCGCGTTTTCTGTTGATGCGGCGCACAACTCAAAGGGCCAGGCATGGAAAAAATTTTTTGCCTGACCGAGGAGAGAGGGGCAGTCGACAAAGCGTACGGGAACCCGGAGGCCGGTAAAATGCACATCCGTCATGCGCGCATCGTTTTTTGCGGTCGGTCTGATGAAGGCCGACCGAGTTGTCATGTCCTGGCGTAGAAAAAATTACAGATAGCGGCCCGGCGGAGGCGGAGGTACGGGAGCTCTGCCCGGGCGGGAAGGCCGGCTCCTTCTGGAAGGAACTCCGGGGCGGGAAGGTCTGCTGCGACGGGAAGGATGGGATACTCTGCTCGGGCGTGAGGGCGGTTTTCTCCTTGACGGTTTGCTCGGCCGTGAAGGACGACTGGCCGCACATGCTTCATTAATGGTAAAGAGGGCAGGAGCCGTGTACACCATGCCGGTCAAGGCCAATGCGGTCAGAACACGTCTGCGCTGCTGTCTGAACGTTTCCTGCGGATGTTTCATGTACGTTCCCCCATGTCTGAGGTTCATGATTTTCCTGCAAAGGATATTTCAGAAAAGTCAGTAAGGTCAAGGGAGTCGTCTTCAACGCATTTTTTACAGTATGCTTTTGCATGGGAATACTTTTGGCCGTGCCCCACGGGATAATGATTTTGATGCGTAAGCATTACGAGGTATGTTTCATGCTTTCGTGTCGGAAAACCTTTTATGGAAGGGGAAAAGTAATGGCTGCGAGAGGTCTGCGAGAAAAAATATGTATCGGAAAAAGAAACGGGGAACCGTGAGAGTGAGTTTTTTTGGGGGGCGGAGCACGCCGGTGAGAACAATTTGGGTTATTAACAGAAAAAGGAGTTACGACATTTTATCGTAACTCCTGAAATTCTGGTCGGGATGACTAGATTTGAACTAGCGACCCCTTGAACCCCATTCAAGTGCGCTCCCAGACTGCGCTACATCCCGACTCTGGTACTGCCAAAGAAAAAATGGAGCT
>CALUPQ010000191.1 GCA_944322695.1 uncultured Mailhella sp.
AGCTCCACCTGCGGAGTGAGCGCATAGCAGAAATCTCCGCATTTCGCCCAGTCGCCGCGGCGCACGCTCGCATCGTGCAGGCTCGTGCGGCGGCAAAGCTCCAGAAGCAGCGCAAACACATGCTGCGCCACGGCGTCGGTGCCGTAGGCGGGCGTGTTGCACACCACGATGCCCCGCTCGCCGGCCGCGCGGGAGTCGATGACGTTGGTGCCGGCGGCCGTCACCGCGATGCAGCGAAGAGAAGGCAGCCTGTCCATGAGCGCGCCGTCCATGACCACCTTGTTCACCACAAGCACCTCGGCGCCGGCGGAACGTTCCGCCACCTCGTCCGCCCCCGAGCGGTCGTAATATGTCCATTCATCCGCCCCGGCCGAAACGGGCCACGGGTTTTCCATGCCCGCCCGAAGGGTATAGCCGTCAAGTACCACAATCTTCATCGCCGTATCTCCTCAGGATGTCATCCTTTGTCCCTTCCGCGGAACGGAAGGCGGGACTCTCGCCGTCACGCCCCGGCACAGCCGCCGAAAACGGGCCGCACGTCCATGTGCGCCGACGGCCCGCCCCGGCCTGTCCGAAAACCGGCCGCATTTCACCGCCGTTCCGTCAGGGACACTCTTCTCTTTGTGCCACAGCGCAGGCCAGGGTGCAAGCGCCTTCCCGTTTCCGGGAACGAAAAACGCACGCCCGGGCGGGACGGAAAAAGGCGTCTTTTTTCCCGCATCTTCCCAATCCGGCCCAAAAGCGGCGCGCCCCGCCCTTCTCCGCAGCTTCCGCACGGTCGGAAAAAGCCAGAAAGGACGCGACCGGACTCCGCCGCAAAAAAAGTCCCATCTCCACGACCATCTCCACGACCTGTAGGCACTGAAAAATTCGCGCCGCGTCACACTTGCATGCCGTCTTTGCCTGCCCTATACTTGCCGAAAATTTTTTGAAGGTGATTCTTCCATGTATTCCCCGCTTTTCAGCACTCAGCTTCGCAGTCTCGTCGTTTTCCGCAACATTCTCGCCGACCCCGTCATTTCCCGGCTTCAGACCCTGCTTGAAACCGATGCCGCCGACACTCCGGCCTGCGTCAACGCCTACTGCGACTTTGCCGCGGCCCTCTTCGCCCACGGCGACGATTTGAGCGCCTACCTGCTGAACCTCCTCATGGAAGACGAGAACATCTACATGCTGCAAAGCTGCGGAAAAACGCCCGTCTCCCCGTTTCTTGTCGAATGCCTGACCCACGAACTCGACTTTCTCCAGAAGCTCGGCTCCTTCGACGGCGGCACCGTCCGCGAAGCCCTGGCCTATGAAGGGTTCCTGCCCCGCTGGAAGACAAGCGACCTCGACTATGCGAAGGCCTACCACGAACGCATCGCCACCATCCATGCCAAAGGCTACGGCATCTTCGCCAAGTACCGCATGTTCACGGTAAAGGACGGCCAGCTCATTCCCGTGCGCCACCCCGACCCCCAGACCCTCGAACAGCTTCCCGGCTACGAAAGGGAGCGCGCCAAAATCATCGCCAACACCGAAGCCCTGCTTGCCGGAGAACCCGCCAACAACGTGCTTCTCTACGGCGATGCGGGCACGGGCAAGAGCAGCACGGTGAAGGCCATCGTCAACGCCTACTGGACAAAGGGCCTGCGCCTTGTGGAAGTGAAGAAGAACCAGCTCTACCAGATTCCGGCCGTCACCGAGGCCCTTTCCCGCAACCCGCTCAAATTCATCCTTTTCATCGACGATTTGAGCTTCAGCAGCGACGACAACGACTTCGCAGCCCTTAAAGCGATACTTGAAGGAAGCGTGAACGGACACAGCGGAAACTTCGCCGTCTATGCCACCAGCAACCGCCGTCACCTCATCAAGGAAAGCTGGGAAGACCGCACCGGCAACGATTTGCACGAAGGCGACACCAGGCAGGAGCTCATGTCCCTTTCCGCCCGCTTCGGCCTCACCGTCACCTTCTTCCGCCCGGACAAGGACCGCTACCTCGACATCGTCCACAAGCTCGCCGCCCAGTACGGCATCACCATGCCCCAGGAACAGCTCGACATCCGCGCCGAAGCCCACGCCACCCGCAACGGCGGCCGTACGCCCCGCGCCGCCAAGCAGTTCATCGAGCTGACCAAAGCCGGCATTTAGAAGGGCCGGGGGAAACGGCGGAGAAAGGGCCCTTTTGAAAAAGACTTTTCCCCCATCCCCCCCCTTTCCCAAAGCCTTTATGGAGAAGAAGGACACGATTCCCGACAGGACAAACGTCGGTCGGCAGGAAAGCGCCCGTCGCTATGACGGTGGATATTCCCCGGCAACGGACATTCCCTTGCCTGAGGGAAGCGCGACACGAAAAAATTCGCACAGCTCGGAAGGCTCTCCCGCTGAAGGGGGTGAGACGTTTCCGTTCCGACGCGCAGAAAGCCTTGCGTTCCCCGCCGCCCCTGAAGGGAAAATGTTCCCGCAACGCCAAAAGCCCGCACGGCAAGCGCCGTACGGGCTTTCGATGTCTTCAGGCTGCGGAGAGCGCGTCCGCGGAGCGGGCTTTGGGCGTGTCAGCTCTGTTGCGGCAGAGCGAGGGACTTTTCCAGCTCGGAGGCAAGGCGCATGCTTTCGCCGACGCGGCTTTCCACGCCGGAGCGCATTTTTTCAAGCACGTTCAGGTACAGACGCATGGCCGACGTTTCTTCGGCAAGAACGGCGAGGGCGGGCACGAAACTTTCGTTCACGGCCCGGCCATAGGCGGAGGTCAAATCTTCGAGGTTCTGGTTCAGCAGTTCCTCCAGGCGGCCGCGCTGCCCTTCCACCCATTTGCGGACGACCTCTTCCTTTCTTTCCATGTAGATGCGGCGGCAGCGGGAAGGACTGCCCAGCTTCATGAGCGTCCAGACAAGGCTGCCCACCACGGCCACGGGAACCAGCGCCCACCAGCCGAGGTTGCCGAGAACGATGCCGAGGCCCACGCCCCCGCCGCGGCGGATGGCGAGACCGGCGGCCACAAGCCCCACCTTTTTCATGACGGAGTTGGCGTTCACCAGCCAGCGCTCGCGGTTGAAGGGAACCTCGCCCATGGAGCGAAGCTGTTCGTCGTCCAGCGACACGGCATCGAGGCAGAGCACGGAAAGCTCGCGCATGCGCTCGCCGAACTGGCGCAGTTTCTCGTTCCAGTCCTTCTGCACGTCCCGGCGGCCGGCAAGCAGCTCTTCCAGCGATTCCCTGGCAATGCGCGGCACTTCCTCCTCGTCGAACTTCCGCCAGTTCTTCGGTCGGAACATGCCGGTATAGCCCAGGGTGTCGGCATGCTTGTTCGCCGCGTCCATGATGCGCAGAACGATGTTCTCCTGCCAGCCGTCGAGGGCGCGCTGCTGTTCCTTGCGCCACGCCTCCATGTCCACGGAGGCGGCTCCGGCCACGGACCACGCCTGCGAAGTGCAGGTCCGCATGGCCTCTTCCAGCCTTTCCACATGGGCGGCCAGCAGTTTTTCATGGCGCTCGTCCGGCAGGCGGGCAAGCTCCCTTTCCCGGAAGGCCTCGGTGCCCTGGCGCACGGCGGCCACAAGTTCCGCCGCTCTTGCGCGTATGCGCTCATCGTGCTCCCGGGGATTTCCGTTTCTCTCCCCCGCTGCCCTGCCGATGAGGGCGCAAAGATGCTGAAACGCCTCTCCGCCGCTCTTTCCGGGAGCGGCGCAGCGTTCCTCCATGGCCGTGCGGGCGTTGAGCTCAAGAAGGCCCAGCACCTTCATGCCGCAGGAGGCGGCCTCGTCCATGAGAAGGCGCGCCCTGTCCATGGCGCCCGTGCGGCTGTCCGACTCGTTGAGCCTGTCCGCCCCGGTCACCACGCCGATGACGGAGGCGGCCCGGCCGGAGCGGGCAAGCTGATGCAGAAGCTCGCGTTCCGAGGCCGATTCCGGCCTGCGCGCGTCCATGACGAAAAGCAGGCAGTCCGCGGCAAGGCATTCCTCAAAGGCCAGATAGTTCTGCACCGGGTCGGATGCGTTCAGGCCGGGGGTGTCCACCAGCACAAGGCCGTCCTTCAAAATGTCGGCCGGAAGTTCCGCCTCCA
>CALUPQ010000192.1 GCA_944322695.1 uncultured Mailhella sp.
TGCTGGAGGAAGATGGTCAGCGACTCCGTAGGCCGCAGGAACAGCACGGTGTTGATTTCGGGAATATCCACGCCTTCGTTGTAGAGGTCCACGACGAAGATGAGGCGTATTTCTCCCTTTACCAGTCTGTCTTTTGCGTTTTTTCTTTCTTCGGCGGGAGAAGCGCCGGACAGAGAGAGGGAAGGAATACCATGCTCGTTGAAATAGTCGCTCATGAAAACGGCATGGGCGACGGACACACAGAAGCCGAGTCCCTTCACGTCGGCTATGTCCGTGACGTATTTCAGAACGGAATCAAGGATGAGGGCCGCGCGTTTGCGGGCAACGACGCCGCTGAAGGTGTAGATGTTTGAAAGTTGTCCTTTGTCGTAGCCTCCACGGCTCCATTTCAGGGTGTTCAGGTCAATGCTGTCAGTAACGCCGAAATACTGGAACGGGCACAGAAGTCCGCGTTCGATGGCTTCCGGCAGGCGTATTTCCGCCGCAATGCGGTGGCTGAACCAGGTAAGGATGTCCTGGCCGTCCATGCGTTCCGGCGTGGCGGTCAGCCCTACCAGAATGCGCGGGCGGTAGTGGTTCAGCAGCGTCCGGTAGGTAGGGGCGGCCGCGTGGTGAAATTCGTCGATGACGATGTAGTCGTAGAAGTCGGGAGCCGTTTTTTCGCAGAACCGTCGGGAGCTTACCGTCTGAACGGAGATGAAAAGATGGTCGATGCTTTCAGGATTCACGTTGCCTGTGAAAAGCTCTCCGAAATTGGCGTTTTTCAGTACGGCACGGAATGTGTACAGGCTCTGTCTGAGGATTTCTTCCCGATGGGCCACGAAGAGCAGGCGGCAGGGGCTGTCCGGATGTTTTTTGCAAAAACGCCTGTAATCCAGAGCGGCAACGACGGTTTTGCCGGTACCGGTGGCGGCGACGATGAGGTTGCGGTCATGCCCGTGAACGGTGCGTTCCGCCTCCAGCCTGTCCAGAATTTCCTGCTGATAGGCGTAGGGGCGGATGTCCATGGTATAGACGTCGGCACTGCCGGCTTCACGGTGCTTTTCCGCATGCAGGGCACGGGCCAGGCGTTCCCTCTGTTTTTCGGAATAGTATTCGAATTCCCTGTCGTTCCAGTAATATTCAAAGGTCGCCGCTATCTTGCCGATGGTTTCCGGCAGGTCCTGCCCGGTGACCTTGGTGTTCCACTCAAGCCCGCTCGTCAGGGCGGCGCCTGACAGGTTCGAGGAGCCGACGTAGGCGGTGGTGAAACCCGTCTCGCGATGGAAAATATACGCCTTGGCGTGCAGGCGCGTTATTTTCGTGTTGTAGCTGACTTTCACCCTGGCGCCCGGCAGTTTGCACAGTTCTTCGACGGCGCGCATATCCGTGGCTCCCATGTAGGAGGTGGTGATGACTCTCAGCTCCCCGCCCCGCAAAGTGAATTCCCGCAGTTCGTTGATAATGAGCCGCAGACCGCTCCATTTTATGAAGGACACCAGCATGTCGATGCGGTCTGCCGAAGCGGTTTCCCTTTTCAGCTCGAGGTACATCTGCGGCTCATGCGGAGCGCCGGTGAAAAGAGAACTGCGCGCTACGGAAGATTCCGGACGGACCAGACCTTCTGCGTTTTTTCCTGCGGCAAGGACAGGGTCTTTTTCCTTTAAAAGGGCGAGCAGCAGCTCGGCCCGCCGTGTGACTTCAAGTCCGGAGAAATCCTCCTCCTGCGTGACGAGGCGGATGAGTTCGATAATTCTGTTGGTCAGCTCCACCTGGGCGGAAAGGTCGTTGCCGCTGTCTGCGATGTTGTCCAGTCCCTTTCTGATGACGCCGGTAAGATACTGCGCCAGCACGACGGGTGCTTCCGCTCTGTCGATGGGAGCAACGGCTTTGCGAGCCCCGGCTATGGAATCAAGTTCTTCGGCCATCTGTCGGTTGATGACCTGTTCGTAAAGGCCGTGATGCAGCATGGTGGGGCCCTTTTCCCGGAGGACGCTGAACGTTTTTCTGACGTTGAAGATGTCAGAAAGTGTAGGGGGAACGGCGGCCGGGGGCAAGGGCCGAAGAACAAAAAAAAGGACGCCGACCGAAGTCGGCGCCCTTGTATCCTGAGGGAGAAGATGGCGGACGGGGCCCGGAATGGGGCCGTCCGCCGCAAGGTCAGGCAATGGAGATGAGTTTCTTTTCAGGAGCCTTCTTTTCCACTTCCTTGGGGAAGGAGAGCTTCAGGATGCCGTCCTCAAACGTGGCGGCAACATCCTTGGGCTCCAGAGCCTCGCCCACATAGAAGCTGCGGCTGCATTCGCCGCTGTAGCGTTCGCGGCGCAGGTACTGGCCCTTTTTGTCTTCTTCGTCCTTGTTCAGGCCCTTGGCGGCGCTGATGGTCAGATAACCGCCGTCCAGTTCAATCTTCACTTCGTCCTTCTTGAAGCCGGGCAAATCAATATCGAGTTCGTAGGTGTTTTCCTTTTCCCGTACGTCGGTCTTCATAAGGTGACGGGCGTTCTTGCCGAACAGCGGGTCATGCCTGCCGAAGGAAGGCATAAAAGGTTCACCGAAAAAGTCATCAAACAGTCTTTCACCAAAAATACTAGGTAACATAATAAAACCTCCAGCCAAAATGGAATCGGTACATATCGTTCGATGTAAATGGTCATACCTCTTTTACTTGAAGAGAAGATATGATTTTTTACCATCTTTAAAGATGGACCGATTCTTTTTTCGTGGAATACTTCCATGGGAAGCATCCCTGAAAAACATACTTTTACAATAAGAATGAATATGCGTCTGTCAACACCGCAAAGAAACTTTTTTAATTTTTCCCGAGATAAGGCCGGGAGGGCGTGTCGCCTTGCCTGTACGGGCAATCCGTCTCAGCACCGGAACATGGTGTTTACGGAAGAAGAGCAGCAGGTGCTTCACTTTACCGAGGAGGTGTCTCAGGCCGGGGCGGACTGAGGCGTGAGCTCGAGAGCCTGCGCACAGGCAAGGCCGGAAGGCGACGATGCGTCGGGAAAGGAGCGGCTTACCTTGTCTGTAGGCGGAGACCTGTCGGAGGTTTGGGGCTTCGGTTAGGACTCGCGTTGCGAAGGAGGGATGGCCTTTCGCCGTCTGCTTTTTGAAAGCGGAAAAATGTGCACATGGGATTTTCCGCACCATGGAAAAGCAGGAGAGAGGACCTTCGGTTTGGAAAAAGGGGCGCGGAGGTTCTGGGCCGGCACGGATGGACGGGAGGATGGGGAGGTTGTCAGGACCGGAAGGTCCGCCATGGAGTGAATGCGACCGGAGCAGTGGCGGCAGAGTCGTGACCCTCAGAGCAGGCGGGGGCAGTCCCGGGATTGGCGGGGCGGCAAAGCGGCGGGGAAGCGGGGCGGATGGACGAAGGATGCCCCGGGCGACGGACGTCGTCCCGGGGCGGCAGGAGGGAAGTGGTCAGGTACGGGGAAGTGTTACCTGTTCCACTCGTCGGCGCGGAAGCAGGCAACGCTGTGACCGGGGCGGATTTCCTGCAGTTCGGGCATGCTCTGCTCGCAGACGGGCTGACGGTGAGGGCAGCGGGTGACGAGCGGGCAGCCACGGGGAGGATTGAGCGGGCTCGGCAGGTCGCCCTGAAGGATGAGTCTGCGGGTGTTTTTCCGTCCAGGTTCGATGCGGGGAATGGCGCTGAAGAGGGCCTGTGTGTAGGGATGGAGGGTGTGGGTGAAGAGTTCCTCCGTTTCCGCCAGCTCCACAATGTGCCCGAGATACATGACGGCCACCCTGTCGCTCAGGTGGCGCACCACGGACAGGTCGTGGGAAATGAACAGATAGGCGATGTCGAGCTCCCGCTGAAGCTCGAGCAGCAGGTTCAGTATCTGCGAGCGGATGGATACGTCCAGCGCGGAAACCGGTTCGTCGCAGATGATGAGCCGCGGCTGAAGGGCCAGCGCTCTGGCTATGACGATGCGCTGTCGCTGTCCGCCCGAGAACTGGTTGGGCAGTCTGTCGCGGCAGGAGCGCGGCAGGCCCACCATGTCCAGCAGTTTTTCCACACGCAGCGCCGCTTCCTGCGAAGAGAGGCCGCTTGCCCGGAGCGGTTCTCCGATGCTTTCTCCCACGCTCATTTTAGGGTTGAGCGAGGCGAAGGGGTCCTGAAAGACAATCTGCATCTGCCGTCTGGCCAGACTGCGGCTTTGGCTGTCGCGGGCATCGAGAGGCTGCCCTTCGAAGAACAGTTCGCCGGAGGTGGGAAGAAGCATGCCCAGAAGGGCGTAGCCGGTGGTGGACTTTCCGCAGCCGGATTCGCCCACGAGCGAGAGCGTTTCTCCTTTATGGATGGAGAAGCTCACGTCGTCCACGGCCTTGACCCAGGCGCGGGGGCGGCCCATGAGGTTCCTGTTGACGGGAAAATGGACCTTGAGGTGACGGACCTCGAGCAGGGGCGGGGAAGCGTGCGCCGAATCGGAATGAGCGTTCATAGAAGCTCCGTTTGGTTCGCGTGCCAGCAGGCGACGAGATGGGCGCCGTCGCCGGAAGGCCTGGGAGAAAGCGGGGGAGCGGACTGCCGGCAGGCGTCGGAAGCAAGGGGACAGCGGGGATGGAAGCGGCAGCCCGTGGCCCAGTCCCTGATGTCGGGTACCGTACCCGCGATGGTGCGCAGCGTGGTTTTGGCAGGGGTGGAGATGCCGGGAATGCTTTCCAGCAGCAGCTTCGTATAGGGATGTCCGGGCGAGCAGAACAGGTCTTTCGCCTCGGCCAGTTCCACTATGCGCCCCGCGTACATGACGGCCACCCTGTCCGCGGTTTCTGCCACCACGCCCATATCGTGGGTAATCAGCAGAAGCGCGGTGCTTCTTTCCCGCATGAGTTCCCGCATGAGGTCGAGAATCTGGGCCTGAATGGTCACGTCCAGAGCCGTGGTGGGTTCGTCCGCAATGAGCAGGGCGGGGTTGCCCACCAGAGCAAGGGCTATCATCACTCTCTGGCACAGACCGCCGGACAGTTCGAAGGGATACTGTCCGAAGCGCACGCCGGCTTCGGGAATGCCCACCTTTTCCATCATGGACAGGGCCCGGCTTCTGGCTTCCTCTTCGGACACGCCGTGGACGGTGAGGCTTTCCATGATTTGGGCGCCGACGGGCATGAGCGGATTGAGGGAGGTGAAAGGCTCCTGGAAAATCATGCTCATGCTCTTGCCGCGCAGCTGATTGTAGGCGACTTCGTCCAGACCGGCGAGCTGCCGCCCTTCCAGAACGATGCTGGAGCCTTCCGCCAGAGATGCCACATGGGGCAGCAGGCCCATGACGGCCAGCGAGGAGAGGCTCTTGCCGCAGCCGGATTCGCCCACGAGAGCGAGGGCTTCGCCCGCGTACAGCGTGAGGTCTATGCCGTCCACGGCCGGGATGTCCTTCAGGCGGACCCCCAGACCGTGGAGTTCGAGAACGGGTTTTCTTTGTTCAGTAACGGGGCTGTTCATGCTCGGTCCTCCGCAACCGCCGCGGCCCAGGGACTGTTGTGGTGGGCCATGCCCGTGTTCAGTCCCGCGGCGGGAGAGTGACGGACCGCCGAGGGCAGGGAGAAGCGGGTGGGATAGAAGGTATCGTCCACCACTTCCACGGGGAACTCTTCGGCTATTTTGGCCGCTATGGAAGGATGGGCCCGGGAGTTGACGCGGATGGTGCCGGTGCTCGCATCGAGACGGGGTTCCAGGAAGGCTTCTTCCAGAGTCATGCCGAAGTCGAAGACGTAGGAAAGAATCTGCAGAAGGGTGGGGAAGATGGTACGTCCTCCGGCGGCGCCGAAGGCATAGCGTTCCCCGTCCGGACGGCTGACCACGAGCGGGCACATATTGGCCAGAGGCCGCACGCCCGGCATGATGCTGTTGGGATGGCCGGGGGTCGGGTCGAACCACATGATGCCGTTGTTGAGCAGCATGCCGAGAGAGGGAGAGGTGACCTTGGAGCCGAAGCGGGAGAGCAGAGTGTTGGTGAGGGCCACGACGGTGCCTTCCCTGTCCACGACGCAGAGGTTGCTGGTGCAGGAAGGCTCCGGCTGGTCGCCGTGCACGGCGGACTGCCCCATGTGCGTGAGCCGGTAGGCGTATTCCGTGCGGCAGGCGCGGCTGTAGAGAAGCGCCTCCTGCGCTCCGGGACGGGAAGCTCTGGGCGAGAGGTCCCGTTCCAGGCTGCCCAGGGCGCGCAGCAGACTGGGCCCGGCGGAGTTGCCCGGCATGAGGGCCACGTTCCAGCCCCGGTAGGTGCCGCAAAGCGGCGTTTTCCACTCCGGCCTGTAGGCGGCCAGGTCCTCGAGACAGATGGGGGAGCCGCCCTTTTGCATGTCCTCCACCAGCGCGTGGGCCAGTTCGCCGGTGTAGAAGTCCTGCGGACCGGCCTTTTTCAGGCGCTCCAGCGTGGCGAGCTTGGCGGTGAGGGGCAGCCTTGCGCCGTGAGCTCCCGAAGACACGCGCGAAACTCTGCCTTCCGGCAGCCAGAGCGCGGCGGATTCGGGGTAGCGCAGCAGCATGTCCGCATCCATGGCAAGGGCGAGGGCGGCGGCCCAGTCCAGTTCCAGCCCGGCCGCGGCTTCCGCAATGGCGGGCTCGATGACCTGCTCCCACGGAAGGGTGCCCAGCTTTTCAAGAGCTTCGGCCAGACCGGCCACGGCCCCGGGAACGCCGATGGAGCCGTAGCCGTGGATGTTGCGCCCTTCCCGTACCTTCGGCCAGGTGAACCAGTCGCTGTCCTGACCGTCTTCCAGAGGATAGTCCGCAGGGTCGAGCTTCCGGGAAGCGCAGATGCCGAAATCGAGAGCCCGAACGGCGGACGTGCGGCCGTCCATGGTCACCATGAAGCCGCCCCCGCCTATGCCGCTGAGCCACGGCTCCACGACGCTCAGCACGAGGGCCGCGGCCACGGCGGCGTCCACGGCGTTGCCGCCGGCCTTCAGCATGGCGGCGCCGGCTTCGGCGGCCTTGAAGTGCTGGCAGACCACAATGCCGCCGGACGATGTGAGCTGCGATTTGGTGATGTTCCAGGGAGTCGTGTGCATGGTCTTCTCCAGAGGACGGCCGCAAAGGGAAAGGGACCGGTTACAGGGGCTTTTTCTTGTCCTGATAGACGACGCGCACGCCGGCGGAGTTGCCGCCGTCCACGGCCAGGTTGGCGCCGGTGATGAAGGAGGCGGCGTCCGAGCACAGGTACAGTATGGCGTTGGGAGCGTCGTCGGGGCCGGAAGAGCGGCCGAGAGGAATGCCGGCCTCCACCTTGCGCACGTGTTCCTCGGTAAGATGCGTGCTTTCGCTTCCCGCGGCGAAGCCGGGCTCCACGGCGTTCACCCGGATGCCGAACTCGGCGAGCTCCAGAGCGAGGCCCAGGTTCAGACGGTCGAGCGCGGTCTTGGACACGCAGTAGGGCACCGCGGTGGAGCGCATCTTGCGCGCAGCGCCGGAGGAGATGTTGATGATGTTGCCCTTGACGCCCTTTTCAATCATCAGCTTCGCCATGTCGCGGGAAAGGATGAAGGGAGCGCGCAGGTTGACGTCCAGAATGCGGTCCCACTCTTCGGTCGAGAGGTCGAGAAGGAAGCTCGAAGGATACACGCCGGCGTTGTTGATGAGAATGTCCGGCGCTCCCCAGGCTTCGCGCACCGTGTCCGTCAGGTGTTTGAGGTCGCTGTCGGACGTGAGGTCGGCGGCCACGAGCAGGGGCGGAACGGCGCAGTTGAGCTGCGCGGCGAGTTCCTCGAGCTTGTTCATCCGGCTGCCGGTGAGGCAGAGCTGGGCGCCCACTTCGTTGAATGCCTGCGCTATCCACACGCCGAATACGCCGTAGGCGCCGGTAAGAACCACTTTTTTTCCCTGAAGACAGGTCAGGTCAATCATGTTTTGCTCCTGTACGGCAGCGGGGCTGCCGGATGGGACCTTTGCAATGAAGAGCTCAGCGCAGACGGGGGTCCAGCCTGTCGCGCAGGTGGTCGCCTATGATATTGACGGAGAGAACCAGCAGGAAAAGGCAGAGCCCGGGGAAACCGGCAATCCACCATGCCGTGTCCAGATAATGCCTGCCCACGTTCATCATGGCGCCCCAGCTCGGCGTGGGCGGCTGAACGCCCAGTCCGAGGAAGGACAGACCGGCTTCGAAGAGCACCATGGAGCCGAATTCCAACGTGGCCACGACCACCACCTGTCCGAAGACGTTGGGCAGAAGGTGACGGCACATGATGGCGAGCGGCCGCGTGCCCACGAAGCGCGCATAGCGCACATAGGGCTGAGGCATGAGACCGAGGGCCTGGCCGTACACCACGCGGGCGTAGCGGGTCCAGCGGGTGAGGCCGAGAACCAGAATCACGTTGATGAATCCCGGACCGATGACGGCCACGGTGATGACGGCGAAAAGCAGCGCGGGAATGGAGAGCATCATGTCCACAAGGCGCATGACGGCGCTTTCCACCCATCCGCGGCAGTAGGCGGCGAGAAGTCCGGCCAGAATGCCGATGGCGCCGGAAAGGCAGACGGAGAGCACGGCCACGCTCATGGAGGCTCTTGCGCCGTAGATGATGCGGCTGAGCACGTCGCGTCCCAGCTCGTCGGAGCCGAAGATGTACGTCACGCCTCTGATGACGCTGCCCGGAGCCTTCATGCGGCCGAGAAGGTTCTGGCTCGTGGGGTCGTTGGGAGCGAGCAGGGGAGCGAACAGCGCCATGGCGATGAAGCCGAGAAGGATGGCGATGAATATCCACAGGTAGGGCGGCACGGAAGCCGCGGCCGAGCGCAGCACGGCGCCGAAGGAGGGACGGGGACGAAGGTCTTCCTGAGGAAGGGGAGCGGGCATGCTCATGACTGCGCACCTCCTGAGTGCCGGATTCTCGGGTCGACAAGACCGTACAGAAGGTCCGCTATGAGATTGCACAGCACGGACGCGGCCGCGCCGAACAGCACGACGGCCTGCACGATGGGAAAGTCTCTGGCTTCGATGGCCTGCACGGCCACCTGACCGAGGCCGGGCCAGGCGAACAGCGTTTCCACGATGACGGCGCCGGCCAGCAGATGGCTGATTTCCAGCGCGGCCACGGTGATGACGGGAATGGCGCTGTTGCGGGCCAGATGACGCCAGATGATTCTGCGCAGGGGCACGCCCTTGGCGCGGGCCGTACGCACGTAGTCCTTGCCGAGCTCGTCCAGCACGGCGGTGCGGGCCACGCGGGCGAAGGTGGCGAGGGTGAGCAGACCGAGGGCCACGGAAGGCATGAGCAGCGCAAGGAGCGAATCGGAGCCGGAGGAGGGAAGCCACTGCAGGTGCACGGCAAAGAGCAGAATCATGAGAATGCCGCTGAAGAAGGTGGGCATGCTCTGTCCGGTGAACACCACGCCCTGAAGGATTCTTTCAAGGAACGTGCCGCGCTTCAGCGCCATGAGGACGCCGATGGGCAGCCCCGCGCCTATGGAGAGGAGCATGGCCCCTGCGGTCAGCCACAGGGTGTAGGGCAGACGTGAGAGCATGATGTCCCATACGGGAACCCCCTGCACGTAGGACATGCCGAGGTCGAAGCAGGCAAGCCCCTTGAGATACTGCAGGTACTGCACATACAGAGGCTGGTCGAATCCGAGGCTGGTACGCAGGGTGGCGATGTCCTCGGCGGTGGCGCCTTCGGGAACCAGCAGAAGGGTGGGGTCGCCGGTGAGACGCTGAACGAAGAAGAGTATGGTCAGCGCGCCGAGCGCGGCAATGAAGGCCTGCCAGAGGCGCTTCAGAATAAATCGGCTCATGAAACCTCCCGTGCCGTGCGGCGGACTGCGGGAAAGATGGCGGCCGGACGCGGGTCCGGCCGCGGGGGGATTATTTCCAGCTCATCCTGTTAAGGAAGAGGCTTTCGTCGGGCGTGGGCGTCCAGACAAGATTCTTGTTGGCGCCGTAGATGTAGGCCACCTGATAGAGCGGCAGGATGTAGGACTCGTCCAGAATGATTTTGTCGGCCTGGGAGTAGAGGTCCACGCGCTTTGCCGGGTCGAGGCAGATGCGGGCTTGGTCGAGCAGTTCGTCGAGGGTGGCGTTGCGGGTCTGGGACCAGGCGCTGCTGGAATGCATGAGCGGATAGACCACGCCGTCGGCGTCCATGCAGGCGCAGGACCAGCGGCCGAAGGAGATGTGGGGCCGCGTGGCGAGGTCGCCCTGCTGCACGGCCTTGAGGAAGGAGGCCTGGTCCATCATTTCGATGCGGACCTTGAGGCCGATGTCGGTAAGCATCTGCTGCACGGCCTGCACGACGCGCTGGTCATAGGAAGGCGCGGTGGCGAAGACGATTTCCTCTTTGGCGGCGTCGCCGGCTTCGGCCACGAGCTTTCTGGCCTTCTCCAGGTCGTAGGGATAGCCGGCAAGTTCGCTGTAGCCGGTCATTTCCTTGGTGAGCATGGTGGAGGCGATGCGGTCCTGACCGTTCATGAGGCCGTCGATGATGCCCTGCTTGTCGATGCCGTAGGCGATGGCCTGACGGATGGTCTTGTTGCTCGTGGGGGTACGGCCGTTGTTGGTGCGCAGGAAGGCCACGCGCTCGGTGAGCGTGACTCTGGGTTCACACACCTTGTCCCTTTCGATGGTGGCGGAGAGGTCGGGGTTCAAATCCACGGCGAGGTCCGCCTTGCCGGTGCGAAGGTCGGCCACGCGGGTGCCGGGGTCGGGAACGAAGCGGAACTGCGCTTTCTGGAAGAAGCCCTTGTTGCCCCAGTAGGCGTCGTTGCGCTCGAGGATGATGTGGACGCCGCGCGACCATTCCACGAACTTGTAGGGGCCGCTGCCGATGGGATGCTTGTTGAACTCTTCCTTGCCCACCTTTTCCACGTAGGCCTTGGGCACGATGCTCAGCTTGACGAGCTGGGCGAGCAGAGGCGGATAGGGCTTGTCCGTGGTGAAGACCACACGGTCGGGTCCGGTGACTTCGGCCTTGACCACGGCCTCGAACTGGCTGCGTTGCGGGCTGGCCGTGGCTTTGTCGGTAATGCGGGTGATGCTGTACACCACGTCTTCCGGAGTGAGGGGCGTGCCGTCATGGAAGGTGATGTCCGTACGGATGGTGAACTCGACCTGCGTGTCGTTCAGATACTTCCACGACGTGGCCACCGACGGAATGATGACGCCGGCGTTGTCGCGGGTGATGAGGTTGTCGAAGATGTTGCGGTACACGCCGTAGCTGTTCTGGTTCCACTGCATGTGGGGGTCGCAGGTGGCCGTCTCGTTACTCAAATCGATGACGATGGTGTCCTTTGCCGCCATGGCGGGAGCGGCGGCGAGCAGCAGTGCGCAGAGTATTCCCGTCAGATGTGTTCCTAGGCGCTTAAGCATGCGAGTTCTCCTTGGAGCATGAAGGATGAGGGGACGGGCAGCTCCCGGGAGTGCCTGAAGCTGCCGAGATTCGGTGAGGCGGCATGGTAGGCGGCCAGCTCGCCTGCGGTGCATATCCAGAGGCCCGCCGTGTTCCGGGCGTGTTCCAGCAGGGCTTCGGCCAGGGGGATGCGATAGCTGCGGCCGGTGAGCCATGGGTGCACGGTGGGTATCACCGCGCCGCCGTGGCGTTCTATGCCCTCGCAGACGTCGAGCCAGCTTTTCACGGTTTCGGCGGTGGAGCGGGGAGGCCAGCGGTCGTTTCCAGTACCGGAGTAGCGGAAGAAGACGGCGTCATCGATCGGCCACTGAATGGGGATTTCTATGGTATCGTCAAGAGAGTAGGGGTGGTCGTGGCCGGAGAGGGAGCTGTCGTACGAAAGGCCCGCCTTCTGCAGCACGTCGAAGGCCCATGGGGTCATTTCCCAGGCGGGGGAACGGAATCCCGCGGGCTTTGTGCCCGTTCTGCGCACCACGGTTTCCACGCCCTTTTCCACGATGCGGGCAAATTCGTCCGGGGTAAGTTCGCTGACCACCTCGTGCAGAACGCCGTGCAGGCCGATTTCGTGATTGTCGCGGGCCAGGGCTTCCAGAAGCCAGGGACGGGTTTCGGCTTCATAGACGGGCACGAAGCAGGTGGCTCTCACCTCGTAGCGGCGGAGCGTTTCCAGAAGGTTCCAGATGCCTTCACGAAGTCCGTAACGCCGCTGCTCAAGCTCGTTCATGCTCAGAGAGGTCTGCCTGCGGCCGCGCCACAGCTGCGGACTTTCAGCGTCCACATCGATGGTGAAACAGAAGGCGGCGCGAATGTTTTCCGGCCAGCGGTACGGTTCTTTCATGGCTTTCCACCTGCCTTGGGTTGATTGCCAAACAGGGACAAATTGCCCATACTGAAAGTACGGAATTCTGAATAAGAACGTAGCTTTCAGGATTTTTTTTGTCTATTTCGTTTTTTTTATTCCGTCCATAACCTTGACGGTGCGGCGCGGATGTTCCGGTGGACTTCATGGACTGGATGTACCTCAAGACGTTTTATTATGCGGCCACTCTGAAAAATCTCGGTAAGGCGGCGGCCGTCATGCATCGTTCCCAGCCGGCGGTATCCAAGCAGATAAAGGCGCTGGAAAATTCTCTGGGCTGTCAGCTCTTCACCCGTCTGAACAGCCGGAACATGGTGCTTACGGAAGAAGGGCAGCGGGTGCTTCAGTTCACCGAGGATGTGTTTCAGCGACGGGTCGGACTGATGCGCGAGCTTGAGAGCCTGCGCAACGGCGAGGCCGGAAGGGTGACTCTTGCGGCGGGAACGGCCACGCTGAGCCTCATGCTGCCCGACGCCATGGAGCGTTTCAGGGAGCGGTATCCCAGCGCGCGGCTGACGCTTCTCGAGCGCTCGCCGGACGTGGCTCTGGACATGCTGAGCCGCGGCAAAATCGACCTGACCCTGGCGCTGGAGTCGCAGGTTCCGGCTCATCTGACCACCTATCACTGGAAGACGGCCCATTTCGTGCTCATGGTGCCGCGGGGGCACGAGCTGACGCGCTGCGGCGAGATACGTCTGGAAGATGTGGCGAGGTTTCCCATCATCAAGCTGGCTTCCCATGTGCGCTTTGCTTCGGGCACCAAGCTGGAGCAGACTTTTGCGGAACAGGGACTGAGCATGAACGTCTTTCTCGAGGCCAGAAACATCTACCTCATGGGAGAGTACGTGCGCAGAGGCTTCGGTGTGAGCCTTGTCACCTCCCTTGCGGGCGGCATACCTCTGTTCCGCGACGAACTGGAATTTCTGCCGCTGGACCATCTGTTCAGTCCGGAAAGAATACTCATCTGCACACGCAGAAATTCGTCGCTCTCTCCCTGCGCCCGGTCTTTGCTGGAAGTGCTGCTGGAAGAAGGCGAGGAGAACGTCCGTCCGTTCGGAGAAAAAGGGGGCGGGGAAGACAGAGGGGCCGGTCAGAAGGGACGTTCCGCTCCGAAAGGGTCGCGGCGGGGAGAGTAAGCTGCTCTTCCGCATGGCCTCACGGCTTCTGAGCGCCTCTCCAGTTCCGATGGACGAAGAAACGGGGACCTTCGGGAGCGAGGGGACCCGTTTTCTGTCATTCCGTAGAAGGGGAAAAAGAATTTGTCGTCATCCGTCTGCGGGGCGGAAAGAAAAAGGCTCCGGCGGAAATCATGGAAACATCCGGTCATATCCCGCATAGTGGAAGCAGACGGCGCGTTTTGCGCGGCGTACCCGATTTTCTGTTTTTCAGTAAAGGGGGTGTGCATGCTTCTCTCGCATGGCCGGACAATATTTTTTTGCAGAGTCGTTTTCGGTGCAGGCATTCTTGCCCCTCTTCTGGTGCTCCTGCTGACCGTTTCCAGTCGTGCGGGCAATCTTACGGGGAGCGGCAGCGCATCGGTGTCCACCGGGGACTCATACGACTTTGTGTACGGCAGAAGGGTGCAGGGCGGAGATGCCGTGGCCGATGGAAGCGTCGTCAGCGTGACGGGAGGCAGCGTTTCCATGGACCTTTACGGCGGCTCGGCGCTGAGCCGCAACGGCACTGCGGAAGCGAACGACAATCAGGTGACCATAACGGGCGGCATGGACGGCTTCGACTACACGGTGTACGGCGGCTATGCCAGAAGCTATGTCGGGAACGCCGAGGCCAGCGGCAACAGCGTGAATATTTCCGGCCCGCTCAATCTCGGTCCGTGGGCCACGGTGTACGGCGGCTATGCGCGGCTTTCCGGCGGCACGGGACGTCTTGAGTCTTCTGGCAACAGCGTGAGCCTCCGGGGCAGTTCGGCGCTTTATCTCGTGGTAGGCGGCGAAGCCTATGGGGAGAGCAGCTCGGTATCCGAGTCCTTTGCCACGGGCAACACGGTGACGGCGGACGGCGTTTCCGTGGGCCTTCTCTACGGCGGCTATGCCATCGCGAGCGGCGATGCCACGGCTTCCGGCAACACGGTCAACATATATGGCGGCGAGTTCGGGCCCATCGTGGGCGGCGATGCGCACAGCGTGGACGGCGCCGCCGTGGCCGACGACAACCGTGTGAACATGTTCGGCGGGACCAGCCTGGACGTCATCGGGGCCTCCATACAGGGGGATACGGGGTCCGCCACGGCCTTCGGCAACACGGTAAGCCTGAAAAACGCCACGGTGAACGGCAGCGTGGCGGGCGCTTTTGCGCCGGAAAGCACGGTTGCGGTCAGACTGAGGCAGAACACCGTCATCGTTCAGGGCGGAGCCACGGTGGCGGGAAACGTCGTGGGCGCGGCCGTGACGGGGACGGTGGCGGAAAGCTCGATTGAAGGCAACATCGTGACCGTGGCGGACGGCGGCATCGTGGAAGGCAACGTCGTGGGCGGAAGCGCTGAAGGGGAGGGAAGTGCCGACGGCAACACGGTTTTTGTGAGAAATGCCTTTGTGGGCGGCAATGTGACGGGCGGCGAAACCGGTGAAGGCGGAACGGCGTCGGGCAACAGCGTCATTGTGGGCGAGGGTGCGTCGTTTTCCTCTTCTACGGTACTTTTCGGCGGCATGGTGAACGGCGGAGCCGTCTCTTCCGCAGGCAGCGGCAATACGCTTTTCGTGGACAGCTGGCAGGGCAGCGTTTCCCGCGTGGCCGGGTTTGAAAACCTGCATTTCGTTCTGCCTGCTCCGGGAGCTTCCGTGGAGGTTCCCATGCTGACGGTGACGGACGCCGAAAGCGGAGACTTTTCCGGCTCCGTCGTGACGGCGCAGCTTCCGGACATCATTACCGGAGGCAGGGCCTACCTCGGCAGCTCCTTCGTGCTCATCAGCGACGACAGCGGCGCGGTGGGTCAGGCAAAGGCCGGAGAACTGGTCAGCCTTCAGCAGGGATACGCCACGCTTTTTGAAGGCGTTTTGAAGAACACCGGAACCAGCGTTCAGCTTGAGCTTGTGGAAGAGCGCATGAATCCGCGCATTGCCGCGCTGACCGAGGCGCGCGCCGCAAGCGCGGGGCTGCTCAATCAGGGCGGAGACCTGGCGGCCGACGCCGGCATGTATCACGCCTGTGAGGCGGTCCGACGCTCCGGAGGAAACTGGACGCCGTTTGCAGCCATCTCCGGAGGCTTTTCCAGATACCATACCGGCTCGCATGTGGATACGGAGGGCTTTTCGGGCCTGACCGGCCTTGCGGGGCGGACGGACGTTGCGGGCGGAAATCTGATGCTGGGCGGCTTTTTTGAATTCGGAAGGGCGCATCTGGACACGTTCAACGACTTTACCTCGGGCGACGTCAACGGCAGAGGTTCGAGCCGTTACACGGGTGCGGGCATCCTTGCGCGAGTGGAAGGAGAGGACGGTTTTCTTGACGGCTGGTATGCTGAAGCCGTGTGGCGCATGGGACAGGCAGGCACGTCATGGTACAGCGGCGACTTGCGCGACAACATGGACCGTCCTGCGGAATACGACCTGTCCAACCTGTATTACGGCGGGCATGCCGGGCTCGGCCACGTGTTCGCCCTGAGCGGGACGCTCTCCCTTGATGTGTACGGCCGGTTTTTCTGGACGCGTCAGGAGTCGGACGACGAGAACATGAACGGGGAAGAGGTGCACTTCGACAGCGTGGATTCCCGTCGCCTGCGCGGAGGAATGCGCCTTGCCCTGGAGATGAAGGAAGGGGTGAGCCCCTACGCCGGAGCAGCATGGGAGTACGAGTTCGGCGGCTCGGCCCATGCCGTGGCACGGGACTTTTCCATTCCCGATGCGTCTCTTGAAGGCGGCAGCGCCCTGTTCGAGCTCGGGCTTGAGGTGACGCCCTGTGAGCGTCCCTTCAGCCTTGACGTAGGTCTTGTGGGAAGCGCGGGCGAGCGCGACAGCGTGGGCGGTCGTCTGAATGTCCTGTACCGCTTCTGAGAGAAATTCTGCCGTCGTGAAATCGTCCGTTCTCGACGGCGGGGAGGGAAAGGCGCTTTCCATGTAGGAAGGCAGGAGAGCGCAGTCGCGCTCCATGACGGGCAGGAAGTTTTCCCTTCCGTGCTTTCAGCCGCATGAACCGGGATACCTTGGCCGGGCGGTGCGACCGGGCGGCTTCCAGCGCTTTTGCGATGCCTTCTGATGTTTCGCCGGCAGAGCCTCCATGCCGGTCGGTTCACGGCAGGCGGAAAAAGGGTGGGCGAGGAGTGAATTTGCGGGGCTGACGGGAACAGCCTGCGAACCTCTCCGCTCAAGCCGGACCGGCCGGAGGCGTAAGAAAAAAGCGGGGAAAAGCGCCGATTCGGATAAAAAAAATCTCCTTTGCAAAAAAAATGGAAAAAAGAGGAAGAAAACGCTTTACAAACTTCGGGCTCTTGGATACAAGTCTTTTGCTGTTCGCGGGGAACGCCGGACAGAAGAAAATTCTGCTTGTCAGAATGTCTTTTTTGAGATAAGTTCCCATACCTGCTGCTGGCGTAGCTCAACTGGCAGAGCAGCTGATTTGTAATCAGCAGGTTGCGGGTTCGATTCCCATCGCCAGCTCCATATTTTGGAGTGCGTTGAGAAGAACTCCGAATTTCCCGGGTCGTCAGATTCGGGTGGCCGGTGAAGGTCACGCTCCTTCTTCCGGTTGCGGCAAGAACGCGTAAGCGTTTTTGTATAGCGTGGTGGGGTTCCCGAGTGGCCAAAGGGAACAGACTGTAAATCTGTCGTCGTAAGACT
>CALUPQ010000193.1 GCA_944322695.1 uncultured Mailhella sp.
CATTACTTCATTTTCGCGCTTCTGGCCACGCTTCAGGACATCCCGTGGGATTCCTCGCTGCTTTTCGACGAATGTCTGTTTCAGGCCCTGTTCACGCCGTGGGTGTGGTGGGTAGCCGCCATCCTGCGCCGGGGGGTGCTCCATGAAGTTAGAAACCAGCAACGATGAATATCAGCCGCCGAAAAGCGGCCTTCTTCTTTTGCAGTGCTGCATCGTGCTCCTGTTCGCGCTGTTTTGCGCGCGCTTCTGGTACCTGCAGATTCACCGCGGCGCGGACTACGTGCGCATGGCGCAGGAGAACCGCCTGCGCGACGAGCGCATCTTCGCCCCGCGCGGCGAAATCTACGACGCGGGCGGAGCGCTGGTGGCCGAGAACCGCACGGCCTACGGCCTCGCCCTCGTGCGCGAATACTGCCCGGACATCCCCGCCGCCCTCGCGCAGGTGAGCGCCTGGACCGGCGTTCCGCTGGACCGCATCACCGCCCGCTACGAGCAGGACAGAAGCAAGGGCCGCAGCTTCGACCCCATCCTCCTGCTTACCGACATGCCCTTCGAGCAGGTGGCCCCCATCGAGGCACAGCTCTACAAGTGGCCCGGCCTGCGCGTGGTCACCCACTCCCGTCGCTACTACCCCGAAGGCGAGGCCTTCTCCCACATCCTCGGCTACGTGGCCGAAGCCAGCGAAAAGGAGCTCTCCGAAGACCCGGACCTCTCCCTGGGCGACATGGTGGGCCGCCAGGGCCTCGAAAGCGTGCTTGAGCGCCGCCTGCGCGGTCAGAAGGGCCTGTACCGGCTGGAAGTGGACGTGCTCGGCCGCCCCCTGAGCCGCACGCTCATCGAATCCCCGCACATGGGCCAGAACGTCACCCTGTCCATCGACTCGCGCCTCCAGCACGCCGTCATGAACGCCATGGGCGACTATTCCGGCAGCGTGGTGGTCATGGACCCGGATTCCGGCAGGCTCCTCGCCCTGGTCACGCGCCCCGCCTACGACAACAACATCTTCATAGGCGGCCTTTCCGCCAGAGACTGGAACGCCCTGCGCAACGACCCGCGCTTCCCGCTCCAGAACCGCGCCATCCAGAGCGCCTACCCCGCAGGCTCGGTGTGGAAGCTCATGATGGTGGGCATGCTCCTCGAACACGGCATTTCCCCGCAGGAGAAGGTCTATTGCCCGGGCTACTTCAAGCTCGGCAATCATACCTTCCGCTGCTGGCGCGCGGGCGGCCACGGCGGCGTGGACATGGAGCACTCGCTCATCTATTCCTGCGACGTCTATTTCTACAGCATGGCCGTGAAGCTCGGCATCAACAACATGGAGGCCTTCGCCCGCGCCTGCGGCTACGGCGAACAGACCGGCATCGACCTTCCCTACGAAACCACCGGCCTCGTCCCGTCCCGCGCCTGGAAGCAGCGCCGCTTCGGCGAGTCCTGGCAGCAGGGCGACACCGTCAACGCCTCCATCGGGCAGGGGCACGTGCTCGTCACCCCCCTCCAGACCGCCGTGTTCCTCTCGTCCCTCATCAACGGCGGCTACCTGCTCAAGCCCCAGCTCATCGCCGACGCCCCGCGCGAGGTCAGAGGCAAGACCCCCATATCCGACGCCCACCTCGCCTGGATAAAAAACGCCATGGTCCAGACCGTGGAAGCCCAGGGCGCTACCGCCAAGGTCCTCAAAAGAAAGGACATGACCATCGGCGGCAAAACCGGTACCGCGCAGGTCGTCAAAATCAAGATGGACGGAAGCCGCCGCCTCAAGACCGCAGAAATGGAATTCCGCCAGCGCGACCACGCCTGGATTGGCTCCTGGGGCGAAAAGGACGGCAAACGCGTCGTCGTCGTTACCATGATTGAGCACGGCGGTGGCGGCGGCGCCGTGGCAGGCCCCGTCACCAAGGCCGTCTATGACATCCTCTTCCCCCCGGACCCCGAACACGACAAAAAGCCCGCCGCCAAATCTTCCCGTGCCCGCTGACGCCTGAACGCCCATGGAAAAGCCATGCGGGACTTGTCCCGGCTTGTCGAGGCTCCGCCCCGAACCCCGGAAAGGCAGGAAAGGCAGAAGAGGCAGGAAAGGCAGAAGAGGCAGGAAAGGCAGAAGAGGCAGGAAAGGCAGCGGGGCTCCGCCCCGGGCCCGGAAAGGCAGTTATCGGGGGGAATCCCCCGAACCCCCTTGGAAAGGCATGCGGGGGAGATAATCCCCCCCGCGCCCCCCTGTTTCCGCCTTGCGGCTTTGCCGCGCGGCGGCCTTCGGCAGACGGAAGACGGCGGGCAGGGGAGGCGGTTTCTGTTGGAAGGGGGGCGGTGTGCCGGAGGGCGGACGCTTTTTTCTTTTTTTCAGGGCAGGCAGAGGCCGTGCTTTTGAGCGTGGGGGCAGTTTCTCCGTGTGTTTCATGCCGCCGCGCCCGGGGTGTCGGGGCGTTTTGCCGGGGTCGTGCGTTCAGTTTTCCGTCATCGTGACGCGCGTTCAGAGTGGTCGTGTCCTTCGGACCCGCCCACGGTGGCCGACAGCGTTTCCGGCCGTTGCCGGAACCGCTGTGTAAGCGGAAGAACCATGAGACGGAGAAGAAGCACGCAGGTCATCCGGTGAGAAGGGCGATATGCGGCACGGAATCTTGAGGTTCTGGGGAAAGCGGTTGCCTTCTTTTTTTTCGCCCTCAGCGGAAAGATTTTTTCCAGCATCTTGTCATTTTTTCCGCTTGCACCGCTGTTTTGGCGCAGGCCGAAACAGCGGTCGGCCACCGCAGGCGGGTGCGGCAGCACACGCCTGCCTTTGCGCACGGGTCACGAAAAGGTTCGGCAAAGCACGTGCCGTCCTGCTTCAGTGCTCCCTGTCCCGGCAGAAACGGCATCCATCGTGCTGTTTCAC
>CALUPQ010000194.1 GCA_944322695.1 uncultured Mailhella sp.
CGGTGGTCGCCGGATCATTAAAAAGAAAAACACGATGTCGGGCCTCGGGATTTCACGCCAGTCGGGAGCGAAGGGATTGCCTTCGAAGAAGGGGTCTATGAGCACGGACACGCCGTTTTCACTGAGCATGACGTTGGAGTGGCCATACCAGGTGATGTGCAGCTGAGACATGTTTCCTCCGTCTGTTGGAGCGTTTCTTCGTGAAAAGGTCCGGGGGCTCCCGGCTCCGGCGGGAAGCGCCGTCTGCGGCGGAGCGGATGAAACACTCTTCGACTGCGTTTCCTCCCGCCATGTATGGATAAAAGGTCCGGGCGCGTTCCGTCAGGTTCCTTCTTTTAATATTCCCTGCGCCCACGGTCAAGCCACCTCTTTCCGCCCTGCCGCGCGCCTCTTCTTGACAAAAGGAACGGCACGGGCAACTCTGCCCGGAGCGCCGCGTCCGACGCAAGGAGTTCTCATGCCCCGCACGTTTCTTTTCCTTTGCCTCGCCCTGATTCTCTGCCTCCGCCCTCTTCCGGCCTTCTCTTTCGACGACGGCGTGGACAGCCTGAAATTCGCCGCTCCCGACGGCTTCACCGAGCTGGCCGACCGCGAGTCCGACCTGTTCCGGGATACGGAAAAGAACGCCGTCCGCAACGGAAGGCTCATCAAAATGTATCTGCCGCAGTACATGGCCCATCAGTACCGCTACGGCAGCCGCGACGCCGTGACGCGCCAGGTGCTCATCTGCGCCATGAACGGTCAGAAGCGCGCGCTGGAAAACAAGGACGCCGAACTTCTCGCCCGCTCCACGGAAGGCCTCTTCATCGGCTTCTCCCGCATTCCCAGAAGCCGCACCGACACCCCGGCCCAGGAAATGGAAAACCGGGAAAAGGCCCTGCAGAACGCCCTCGCCACGGGCACGCCCCTGCTGGTGGACTCCCTGCGCACCTCGAGCGCCTTTCTCTACACCTCCCTCATCCACTTCAACATGGCCGAAACAGGCCCGAAGACCTGGCTTTCCACCGCCATGGCCACGGCCGTGGTCCCCGTGAAGGACACCGTGCTCTTCGTGACGGTGAGCTCCATTCTCGGCAACGACGCCCCCGAGCCGCATCTGGACTGGGTGAAGGAAACCGCCGGCTCCTTTGCGGACATGATTGTGCGCGGCAACCGCGAGGAAAAGAAATAACTCTCCCCCGACCGGGTTCCCCGCGCGCCTTCCACACTCGCGGAGAGGCCGCTCCCACGGAAAAGGCCGCCTAAAAACCTTCTCCCGAGCGCTTGTGAACATCCCGGAAAAACGCCCCGGACGGCCGTGCTCTTCCGCCACGCCTTCCCTGTGAAAGGCCGCTCGGGTTCCTGCCGCCCTTTCCCCGGACGCCTCGCGAAAAGCCCCTCCGCCTTTCTTCTTTTCCGGGAAGGCGAGCGCCGGGACAGTGGCCTTCCGCCTACGCTCCCTCATCCCGCCCGGCCCGTTTCGAAACGTTCCGCGCCCCCCCGTTCCACTTCCCCCGCCGGAGCGAAGGCCGCAAGCCTCTCCCCCGTCCTCCGTCTTTCTGCCGACACGTCCGGACGGAACGTTTCGGCGCCGCACGCCCCGCCCTTTTTCTTCGGGACGAGCGTCCGGACGGTCCTGGAAGCTCCCCGGCAGCCCGGCGCCGTTTCCCAAAACGCCGCACGCTCAAACGCCCGCCCGTCCCCGGAGGACTCGCACGGCAAAGCCCCCGGCCTTGCGCGCCTGCAAACAAACGCTTGCCTTGCGCGGGAAAATGGGATAGAAACTCCCGGTTACACATAATGCACACATCGGCAGCGGCCAGGGTTCCCGGCGGCGAAAGGCGCCTACGGGTGAAGGGCCAGGGTCGATGTGGAAGACAAACCCTTTTTTCTCAAGGAGATTTACCATGGCTTACGTCAGCATGAAACAGATGCTGGAAACCGGCGTGCATTTCGGTCACCAGACCCGTCGCTGGAACCCCAAGATGCGTCCCTTCATCTTCGGCGCCCGCAACGGCATCCATATCATCGACCTCCAGCAGACAGTGAAGCTGTTCCGCACCGCCCATGACAAGATTGTGGAAACCGTGGCGGGCGGCGGCAAGGTGCTCTTCATCGGCACCAAGCGTCAGGCTCAGGAAGCCGTGGCCGCCGAAGCTGCCCGTGCCGGTCAGCCTTCCGTGACCAACCGCTGGATGGGCGGCACCCTCACCAACTTCGTCACCATCCAGAAGAGCATCGAACGCCTGAAGAAGCTCGAAGCCATGTTCGCCGACGGCTCCATCAACCGCTATCAGAAGAAGGAAATCCTCAGCTTCCAGCGCGAGCTCGACAAGCTGAACCTCACTCTCGGCGGCATCAAGGACATGGACAGCCTTCCCCAGCTCGTGTTCATCATCGACCCCCATCGTGAAGAAATCGCGGTGAAGGAATGCCGCAAGCTCGGCATCCCGATTGTGGCCGTGACCGACACCAACTGCGACCCCGACGTCATCGACTACATCATTCCCGGCAACGACGACGCCATCCGCGCCATCAAGCTCTTCGTGAACGCCATGGCCGAAGCCTGCCTCGAAGGCGCCGCCCAGAGCAAGGAAGTGGCCGCCCCCGAAGCTGCCATGCAGCAGGCCGCCGAAACGGCCGAAGCCGCCGAATAATCCCTTTTTCCCGCAAGGAGTACAAGACAATGGCTATTACTGCTGCCATGGTGAAGGAACTGCGCGACAAGACCGGCGCCGGTATGATGGACTGCAAGAAGGCCCTCGCCGAATGTGAGGCCGACGTGGAAAAGGCGCTCGACTGGCTGCGTCAGAAGGGCCTGTCCAAGGCCGCCAAGCGCGCCGACCGCGCCACCTCCGAAGGCGTGATTGCCAGCTGCACCAGCGCCGACGGCAAGGTTTCCGCCATCGTTGAAGTGATGACCGAAACCGACTTCGTGGCCCGCGGCGAAAAGTTCCAGGAATTCGCCAAGACCGTGGCCGAAGAAGTGGTTGCGAACGCTCCCGAGAACCTGGACGCCTTCCAGGACCGCGTGAACGACCTCGCCGCCTCCACCGGTGAAAAGACCGTGCTCGGCCGCTTCGTGCGCATGAGCGTGGAAGGCGAAGGCGCCATCGGCACCTACGTGCACTCCAACGGCAAGCTCGCCGTTCTCGTGGAAATCGCCACCGACAAGCCCGCCGACGAAACCGTTGCCGAACTTGCCAAGAACGTGGCCATGCAGATTGCCGCGGCCAATCCTCTCGCCATCGACGCCGACAGCCTCGACCCCGCTCTTCTCGAGCGCGAGCGCGAAGTCTATCGCCAGAAGGCCCTTGCCGAAGGCAAGCCCGAAAAGATTATCGACAAGATTGCCGAAGGCGCCGTGAAGAAGTACTGCAAGGAAGTGTGCCTGCTCGATCAGCCCTACATCCGCGACGACAAGATGAGCGTTCAGGATCTGCTGAAGGCCACCGCCAA
>CALUPQ010000195.1 GCA_944322695.1 uncultured Mailhella sp.
CCCTCAGAGCGTTCCATACCGCAAGCTGATTGCTGAAGTCCAGCGCGCTTGTTGGCTCATCAAGCAGAATGAGCGGCGTTTTCTGCGCCATGGCTCTGGCAATGAGCACCAGCTGCCTCTGCCCGCCCGAAAGCTGATTGCAGGCCGAGTCCGCAAGGTGTCCGATGCCCACGCGGGCCATGGCCTCCGCGGCGATGCTTCTGTCTTTTTCCGTCAGCCGGAACCAGCCTTCCATGTGGGGTGAGCGCCCCATGAGCACCATGTCCCGCACGAGGAAGGGGAAGGGCTGGCGGTGTTCCTGGGGAACGTAGGCCACATGACGGGCCAGCTGGGCGGGGCGCATGTGGGCGATGTTGGTTCCCCTGACGTGGACGCCGCCTTTTTCCGGGTGCAGGAAGCCCATGCAGCAGCGGAAAAGCGTGGACTTGCCGCTGCCGTTAGGGCCGAGAAGGCCGCATATTTCTCCCGGGCGAACGGAAAGCGTCACGTCACGGAGAATGACTCTTTGGCCGTAGGAAAAGGAAAGACTGCGGATATCCAGCGCGAAGTCTTCGACAGAGGGGGCAGGGGAGCTTTCCTCCCTGCCCGTGCGGAAGCCGTGACGCAGAAGATGAAGCAGGCCCTGCTCCTCACCGTGATGGAACATGACGCATGGCGCGTCCGCCGCAGCAGACAGGGCAAGGCGCTGCGGCCGGGGAAACCATGCCCGAATATCAGGAGCCATAGAGTTCCTTTCCTTTCGCCCTGAGCAGCCACAGCAGATAGGGGGCGCCCACGATGGACGTGATGATGGCTATGGGGATTTCCGTTCCGGTCAGCGTGCGGGCCAGCGTGTCGCAAAGGAGCATGTAGGCTGCGCCCAGCAGGGCGGAGCCGGGAATGACCCAGCGGTTGTCGGGCCCGAACATCATGCGGGCGGCATGGGGCATCATGAGGCCCACCCAGGCGATGATGCCCGCGGAGGACACGCAGACGGAGGCCGCAAGCGTGGCCAGAATGATGAAGACAATGCGCACTCTGTCGGGGTGAAGGCCCAGACTGCGTGCTTCCTCATCGCCGAGACTGAGCAGGTTGAGCTTCCACGACATGGCGGCCAGAAGAGCCAGACAGGGAAGAACGGTGCCAGCCGTGACGGTGACGTCGTCCCAGGTGGCATAGTGGAAGCCGCCCATCATCCAGAAGGTGATTTCCCGAAGCTCGGCATCCGAGGCCAGGTATTTCATGATGCCGATGCAGGCCGAAAACAGGGAGCCCACGATGATGCCCGAAAGCACCAGGGTTACGGGAGGCGTTTCTCCCCGGTTCCTGGCCAGAAAGAAGGACAGCAGCACGGCCGCCATGCCGAAGAGGAATGCCGTCAGCTGCCCGCCGGGAAACAGGGCCGGAAAGACGATGGCGAGCGCCGCGCCGCAGGACGCCCCTGCGGAAACGCCGAGAATGTACGGCTCCACGAGGGGGTTGCGGAAGCAGCCCTGATAGACGGTTCCGGCGATGGCCATGGCCATGCCCGTCATGGCGGCAAGCAGCAGCCTCGGCAGACGTATGCGCCAGATGATGACCTCGTGCATCCTCTGCGTCGCGCCGTCGCCGAGCCCCAGATGCCCCGCCAGAGTGCAGAACACGTCCTTGGTGCTCATGCTGTATTCGCCGGCCAGCATGGACATGAGGAAGGCCGCCGCCAGCAGGCAGGCAAGCAGAACGGCCAGAGGGACGCGGAAGTTTTTCATGACAGACCTTTTCGAAGGGCTTTGCGGCCTTGACCGCTCAGAAGCCGTTTTCGGCCATCCAGTCCAGAAGCTGCGTGCTGCGCAGACCGCGGGCCGTTTCTTCATTGACGCCGTACACTTCCTGATAGAAGCGCAGGGCGAAGTCATAGACGCTGATGTCGGCAAAGCGTTCAGGATAGGCCGCCTTGGCGATGATGAGCATGTCGAGGGGATATTCGAGCCTCCGGGAAGCGTTCATGGGACTCCACGGAAGGGCATAGACACGCTTTTCCCGGACGGCCCTGAGCACCTGAAGGTTTTCGTAATAAGGCGCTTCGTAAAGCTCGCGGGGAGGATGATAGCCGTTGGCGGTGGGGAGAATGATGACGTCCGGGTCGCAGGCGTACACCTGTTCGGCGCTCATGGGGATGCCCGTCCCCTTGCCCCGGAAGGCGTTCTTTGCGTGAACCACGTCTTCAATAATGTAGGATTCCGCCGTGTCCGTACCGTGAACCGTACCGGCGCCGCCTTTTTTTCTGACGTCGGGACGCAGTCCGAAGAGCAGAACGGAAACTTTTTCCTCCTCCGTAACGGACGCGGTGCGCTCGCGTATCAGATTTTCCGTCTGCGCCAGATGGTCGGCCAGCGTTTCGGCCTTTTCCCTCTGACCGAAAAGTTCCCCGATGATACCGGCTTCCGTCTTCATGGAGGAAAGGTCGGAAGAGCGGTACCAGGTGGGGGAATAGAGCACTACCAGCGGAAAGCCCAGAGCTTCAATGGTGTCTATGGTTTTCTGCACCTTTTCCTTGTCTGTGCCGACGGTGGTGTCGCCGGCACGCAGAATCACCACGTCCGGTGCGACGGTGGCCAGCGTTTCATAACTGATGATGTTTCCCTGAGGGGAGTTGACGCAGGGCAGCTCGTCCAGCCAGGGGTGGAGATACTTCATGGTGCTCCAGCCCCGATACTCGTGACTTGTGCCGGAGCGGGAAGGGATGGTGTAGCGGTAGTCGCGTTTCATGGACCAGGAGCCGATGGCCCGGATGCGGTCGATGACGCCAAGATGCGTCATGACTTCTTCTATGAATCCGTCGTCGATGGTGGCCACGGCCCTGGGGTCATCGGGGACCTGCACGGTCATGCCGCGCATGTCGGTGACGGTTCGGGCTTCTGCCGTGGCGGAGAACACGGTCAGAGCAAGAAGCAGACCGGGAAGAAAGCGTTTCATGAAAGCTCCTGGAAAAATGATGGTGACACAAAAAAATAAAGCGTGCTACTCAGCAAGGAGTAACACGCTTTTTAAAAAAATGCCATGAGAACTTCAGGCCCCGAAAATTGCGTCTTCGGCCTGAAAAGGGGGGCGCTACTTTTTCATGATGACGGACTCTTCCAGCGTGATTTTGGGCACGCAGTGTTCATCGTTCTCATCCCGGTAGTAGGTGAGACTGCCGTCCGGGCGGCGCTCCACGACACGGCGGACTTCGTCGGGCTCGCCGAGTGCCAGCACCAGCCGTATGCTCAGTTCTTCCGGCAGCTGCAGAAGCGCGGCGGCCTCGTTCTTTTTTACGGCGCCTATCATGCAGCAGCCGAGCCCCGCCTCACACGCGGCCAGGTTGATGCTCTGCGCGGCAATGCCCACGTCCATGATGGCGAAGTCGTCCATGTTTTCCGGGCCTGCGATGACGATGAATCCGCCCGGGTGCTGGTGTTTGCCTGCCCGCTGTTCCGGAGTGAGGGAACCGCCCATGACCACGAGACTGTTGAGGGCCTCGCAGGTGTCGACATCGGCAACGGTGATGAAGCGAAGCACCTGCTTGTTGCGGGCCGAGGCGGAAAGGCGGGCGTAGTCCACAAGTTCCGCCAGCGTATCGGAAGAAAGGCGTCTGTCGCCCTTGAAGCGGCGGCAGGTTCTGGCACGGATGACAAGGTCTTTCAGATTCATGGTAAGCTCCGTGGTGGGAATGAGGCGGCAGGAAGTTTTCTCTGCCTGAACGGGAAAAGAAAGTCCCTCCATCATACGATGAAGGGACAGGGAGGGCAAGAGGGGGACGAGAACGCTTCAGTCTGGAGAAGCGGCTCAGCGTCCGTAGGCGCAGCCGTATCCGCCGTGGTGATATCCGTAACCGGCATGGCCGCGGCCGTGGAAGCCGCCGTGACGGCCGTAACCGTAGCAGGGCAGACCGGCCTTGGTCAGGTTGTCGTAGAAGGTTTCGTCAAGTGCGCGGACTTTTTCATGAAGCGCCGAAATTTCGGCGGAAAGGGCCTTCAGTTCCTCGGGCTTGACGTTGGGGTTGGGCGCAAGAGCCCGCAGTTCCAGCCTCTTCTGAGCAATCTGGTCGTAGAGAGGCGCGGTGGCGGCGTAGTGCTCATCATAGAGCTTTTCCATCTGCGTCACCTGTTCCTGACTCAGCTGAGAGGTCGGCATCGCATGAGGCCATGCCATGGCGCTGAGGGGAACGGCCACGAAAACGGCAAGGGACAGAAGGGCGACGGAGAGAGTTTTTCTGTTCATGACAAACTCCTTTTTGAGGGAAGATACGTTCAGGGAGGAAGTACAGGTTCAGGATATAGGCAGGAGCGGCGCTCTTGTCACGTTTCAAACTCTTTCCGATGTGCCATTTTCTGAAAGAAAGATGAAAAGTCGATTAAAGTCGGCATGATAGCGTCGTTATTTTTCAGGAAACATAAGGCTTGCCTTTTTGAAAACGGCGGCGGCGAGCAGAGCATGGTCGTGCTCGGAAAGGTGCATGCCGTCCTCGCCGTGGGCCTCTCCGGCCGGTTCGTCGGTAAGAACCGAGGCGGCATCCAGAAATTCCACGCCCCTGTCTTCGGCCAGACGCCGATAAAGCCCGGCGAGCGCCCGGGAGGTTTCCGGCGCGCCGACGTAACGCGCTCCGGCAAGGCGCATCTTGCGTTCCCCTATGAGGGGCGGGGACATCAGCAGTACGCGGGGATGCGGGTAGTCGAGAAGCCCGTTCCAGGAGAAGCCGAGCAGAATGTCGATAAGTTCCCCCATGCCTTCGGCAATGTCCCGGGCCGAATGGCCGAGGGCGGATTTCATGTCGTTGCTGCCGAGCATGATGACCACAAGGTCCAGAGGCAGATGGGAGAGCAGGCAGGCGGGAAGGTAGTCTTTGCCGGAGAGCCCCGCTCCGGGAACGGTCATGCCGCTGCCCACCACGAAATTGTCGTGTATGGTTCGGCCGCCGAGTCCTTCTTCCAGTATTTCCCAGCCCGGGCCGAGCAGGGAGGCAAGGCGGCCCGTCCAGCGTATATGGGAGGGGTAGCGGCAGGCGGGGCCTTCAAGCGAGGCTTTCCAGCCGTAGGTGTTGGAATCTCCGAAACAGAGCAGGCGTCTGACGGCCATGAGGCTCTCCTTGAGGGTAAAGAGTGTTTGTCAGTAGAATATCCGCACCAGCATCATGTAGCAGAGCGTGCCGCCGGCAATGGTGAGGGCCATGTTGCGCCGCCAGGCCTGAAGGGCGGCGGTCACGGCGGCGGCCAGCGCTTCGGCCAGCCCGTTGCTTTCCGCAATCAGGGGGCCGTGGCGGAAGCAGTACACCACCAGCATGCCCCAGATGGCGGCGGGCAGAACCATGCCGAGGTAGGAAATGACTTTCGGCGTTCTGCGGCGGAAAAGAAGAAAGGGCGTCCAGCGCGTAAGCTGCGTGGCCAGCGCCGCGAGCCCAATCATGACGGCGGTCTGCACGGGTGTCATTGCGCGCCTCCGGCTGCGGAAGAAAGTTTTCTGCGGAAAAGCAGCAGAAAGAATACGATAAGCGCCATGGAAGGCAGAAGAAAATATTCCGCACCCGCGGCGATGAGGCACAGCAGGGTGACCACGAGCCCGAGCAGAGAGCCGGCGTGCTGCTTCTCCTTCTGCCAGCTGTCGACGAAGATGGCGATGAAGAGGGCGGGAAGCACGAATTCTATGCCTCTGGTGTCAAAGGGAAGGTTGCCCGCGCAAAAGGCTCCGACGGCGGTGGAAAGCACCCAGTAGCTTTCGTTGAACAGGGTGACGAAGAAGTAGTACCAGCGCCTGTCGGCTCCTTCGGGTATGTGCCCCATGCCGAGTATGGAGAAGGTTTCGTCTATGAGGCCGTAGATGAGGTAGGGCTTGAGCGCTCCCGTGTCGCGGTAGCGGTCGAGCATGGCGATTCCGTAGAACAGGTGTCTGGCATTGACCACGAGACTCATGACGAAGACGGTGAGCGGAGCGAAGGGCCCGGCGAGCATGCTGGCCATGATGAATTCCAGCGAGCCGGCAAAGATGGCCATGGCCATGATGATGGGAAAGAACGGTTCGAACCCCAGCGAGCGCATATAGACGCCGTAGGAGAATCCGCAGAAGCCGAAGCCCACGAGAATGGGCAGGGAAGTTCGGAAGGCTGCTTTGGCCGCAAACGCCACGGTCCCCGCGCCCTCCTGGCGGGATGATGAGCCAGACATGAAAAAACCTCCGGTAGGGTTCAAAGATGTACCATCGGCTGCCGGGCGGTGCAAGAGGAGGGCGATAGGTGGCCCGCTTCGAGCCGAAAAAACGGGTGGCTCGGCCGGCGCGAAACTTTTCGGCGCCGTTTTGGGCCTATGCTTATGAAGGGGGGAATGTCATCCGGAAAGGACGGTATTCCCCGTTTTTTCTAGGGAAAAGGAACAGGCCGTTTTTGCAGCGGAAAGAGAAGACATCCTGCTGTTCGACCGTCTGCCCGGGGAAAAGGGAAGTAGCGGAAAGCGTCTTTTTTCTTGCAAGAAGGTATGGCTCGCGCTATATCTCGAAAAAATCATGTCAGAGGAAACCATGTCGGCAAGCAGAATTGCAGAGCGGTTCGTGACCGCTTCTTCCGCAGGAATGCATCCCTGCGGAGGTACCTGACGCAAGAGTTCGGCGGAACTGGAAGTTCCCTGGACTCTTCGGGCGTGCCTTATGGTTTTTCCGTCTGAATAAAGGCTCTTCCTTCCGCCGCTGCTGTGTGGGGCACACGCATCGCAACATATCTTCAGGCTTGCATTGCGGCATGGCAGTTGTGACACATTCCATGGAGGAGTCTTTATGAACGGCAAGAACCCCTTTGCCAGTACCGCCGGCATCATCGTTGTCGGCGCAGTCATCGGCGTGGCAGCCATCCTGCTGCAGAAATTCGGCAATCCCGCCAACATGGGCAT
>CALUPQ010000196.1 GCA_944322695.1 uncultured Mailhella sp.
ACATGCCCATGCAGCTCGGCGACGAACAGATGCGCATCATGCGCGGCATCTGCCGCCTGTTCGACCCCTACGGCATCATGAACCCCGGCAAGCTGGAGAGATAGGCATGAACGGCCCCACCTGCGAATACTGCGGCCGCTGCCTCAGCGTCTGCCCCAGCTACAAACATCATCTGGTGGAAACCTTCGGCCCGCGCGCCCGCATCGACCTTGCGCGCGCCGTGGCCGCGGGCGAACTTGCCCCCGGCCCCCGCTACCACGAATCCATCAAAAGCTGCATGCAGTGCCTCGCCTGCACGGAAATATGCGGCAAGGGCGTGGACGGCGCGCAGATTATTCTGGACGCCCGCCTCGCCGAAGGCGTCGGCAAAAAGACCCTGAAGCGCCGCATCGAAAAGCTCGTCACCTGCGCCCTGCTGCCCCGGCGGGAACTGACCCGCAAGGTCGTGCGCGCCGCGTCCTTCTTCCAGTGGCTCTTTCCGCTGGACAGCTGCGGCAGCATCCGTCACCTGCCGGACGCCCTGTGCGGCGCGGCGGGCAAGCGCAGCATGCCCGCGCTCGCGAAAAAGTCCCTGTTCGACATTCTGCCCGAGCGCGTCATGCCGCCGGACAACGTGACCCAGGTGGGCGAAGTCGCCCTCTTCACCGGCTGCTTCGGCGGACTCGTCAACGTGGAAGCCTCGCTCCGCCTCGTCGGGGCCCTCACTTCGCGCGGCTATACCGTGTTCCTGCCCCGCGCCCAGTCCTGCTGCGGCGCGCCCGCCCAGCTCAGCGGCTTCGGCGACGCCTTCGAAAAGGCGCAGGCCCATAACGCGGAAGTCTTCGCCTCCTGCCCGGACATGCCCGTGCTCACCCTGTGCGCCACCTGCCACCGCACCCTCTCGCGCGAGTACACCCTCGCCGGAAAGGAACTGGCCGGACGCATCACGGACGCCGCCCTCTTCCTGCGCCTGCACGATGAGCGCACCGGCTTCACCGGGCCCCAGCCCGACCTTCCCGCCGCCGCGCTCCTGAAACGCAAGGACAGACCCGTCAGCGCCGCGGACCCGCTCGTCGTCGCCGTGCACGACCCCTGCCACTTCCGCCTCGACATGCAGGTCAAGCACGCCATCCGGGAAGAGCTCGCCTCCAAACCGTGGATTAAGCTCGTGGAACTGCCCGACCCCGGCGCCTGCTGCGGAGGCGGAGGCATTTCCAGCCTCAAGAATCCCGCCGTCGCCGACGAACTCGGCAAGGCCAGAGCCGAAGCCGTCATCAAAAGCGGCGCGGACGTGGTCGTCGCCCAGTGCCCCGGCTGCGTGCTTCAGCTCAACAATCATCTGAAGCGCCTCAAGGCCGAAACCAGAGCCTGCCATGCCCTCGAAATTCTGGGGAAGTGACGGACGAAAACAACGCAAAGGGCCGGGAGATACCCCGGCCCTTTTCTTTTTCGGCAAAAACGCGCCGTTCCCCGGCAAATGCGCGGCCTCCGCTTCTTTCGTGGGCCCGCAGGCCCGTGCCTTTCGGAAGGAGCCGGGCGTTTTCCCGGCGCGTCATCATCCTGTACCGTCGTGAGGACGTTTTTGCTTCAAAACTCACGCCCTCCCGGCGCAGCCCACGGTCAGGAGCGCCAAGAACTTCCGCAACTTACGGAACTTCCGGCGCTGCAGAAGCCACCGGTCCCGGCGCTTTCACAGGCGCATGCGCTTTGCACGGGCCTCGCCCGGGGAACGACGACTTCGTGAACGGCGCTCCTGTCCCGGTTCCCACGGCATCGGCACCTTGAAAAAGAGACGCGGCGAGCATTGCGAGGTCCTGTTCCGACTCCCGCGGCATCGGCCCATCTCAGAGAGCGACGGTAATGGAGCCTCCGCAGAATTTCCCCTGCCGCATCACTCCCGCTCGGAGGGGGACGCGGCCGAGCCCGCAGCACGCAGCCTTTCCACCAGCCATTGTCCGGCGGCTCCCAGCGGACTGACCCAGGCCAGTTCCACGGCCGTGGAGCTTGCGCCGTCGTCGAAATCCAGATTCAGCAGGCAAATGCGGCCCTCCCGCACCAGCGGCCTCAGCAGATTTTCGGGAACCACGGCGAACCCCATGCCCGCAAGCAGCATCTGCCGCAGCTGGTGGAACTGGCTGTAGTGCACAAGGCGGCTGCTCAGGCGGAAGCTCTCGTAGAAGGCGTCGGAACTGATGACGCCGGGCAGAGGCAGCAGCTGCGGATATTCAAGCAGGTCGTCCAGGGCGACCTCGCCGCGCAGACGGCTGAGCGGATGCCCGGAAGCCACGGCCACGCGCCAGACGATACGCCCCGCCATGACGGACTGCCCGCCGTGGTCGTAACGCATCCTCGCAGGCGCGAGAAGCACGTCCACGGTGTGGCGGGCGCTGCTGTCCAGCACTCTCAGCCTGTCGCAATGCAGCACGCAGTCTTCCGCGTCGTACAGAAAAATCTCAAGCAGCGGAAAGCGCCGCTGAAGTTCCGCCAGCGCCTCCATGACTTCCGCCGTCATGACGAAGGCGTGCATGCCTATGCGCAAGGACTCCTCCTGTCCCTCGCGGCGGAGCGACGCCAGCCTCTCCAGCCCCTCCAGACGGGGAATGATGTCCAGCGCATGGAAATAGAACTGCCTTCCCAGCTCCGTCAGCTCCGGGCGGCGTCCCGCGCCCCGGTGAAAGAGCGAGACCTCAAGGTCGTCCTCCATCTGCCGGATGACCTGCTGCACGGCCGCCCCGCTCACGCCGAGACGGCGTCCCGCCGCCATGAAGGAACCGGTTTCGGCCACAGCCCAGAGATAATGCAGTCGCTCGGTAGTGATAATCATGCGTTTTTTCCGTTCATTGCGGCAAGGCGCCGCGCTCGGCAAAAGTGCGTCAGGCCATCTTGAGCAGTATCACGCCGGTCACGATGAGGGCAACCGCCGCCACGCGCATGAACTGGAGCGGCTCGCCGAAAAACAGCACGCCGCTGATGAAGGCCCCGGCCGCGCCTATGCCCGTCCATACCGCATAGGCCGTGCCCATGGGAATGTGACGCTGCGCCAGAAAGAGAAGATAGCCGCTCACCGCCATGCATACGACGGCCGTGGCCATTCCGGCCAGACGCCACGCCCCGCTCTGCGCCAGCCTGAGTCCCAGCGGCCAGCCGATTTCGAAACACCCTGCAAGTAAAAGAATAATCCACGCCTTCATGCGTCTCTCTCCTTTGCATCCGCGCTTGTGGGATGCAAGGGCTCTGTAGCACAAGGCGGCAGAAAAAATCCTGAAGGAGCCTAAAGCCCGGCTTCAGGGTTGCGCGAAGACGGCCCGCAGAAGCCGCCGCTCCGCACGTTTTTCCCCCCGGCTTCTTCGCCAGATTTCTTATGCTTCCGGTTCTACCTACCCGGTTTTCTTACGCTCCCGTTTTCTTACGCGCCAGGTTGCTTAGGTGCCCGGCTTCTTACGCGCCAGGTTTTCTCACTCGTCAAGTTTTCCCACTCGCCGGATTTCTTACTCGTCCGTTTTTTCATGCGTCGACTCTGCCACGTCCCCGCTGCTCGCGTCGCCGCCGTCACGCGCCCCGCTCGCCTGCCGGAAGGCCGAAGGAACGACGCGCACGCCAGGCGACCGCGCACGGCCCCGAAAGCGCAGGCGTACGGAAAAGACGACCCGCCTTTCCCGAAAAACTCCCGGAAAAACGCCGACGGGCACCGCCGCAAGGAACCTCGCGTTTTCCGCCCGTTTCCCGGCAATGCCCCCTGCGCGGCCATGCCGAAAGGCGGAACCGCGCGGGGAGGGGCTTGTCCCGGCTTGTGGGAGCCCCCCCCTCCCCCGCTGACTTTTTTGCTGCCTTTCGGAAGCTCTCCGGTCTTTCCCCTAGGGGCTGTCTCTAAATAGTTTACTGGAGCCAAATAAGGCATGATGCCAGCATGACAGATGCTTTAAAAGTTATGGCCAGCTTATCATATCGAGTAACAACTCTGCGAAATGATTTAAGCTTGGCAAAAAAACATTCAACAAGATGGCGCTCTTTGTATACATGACTGTCATACTCTCGTTGAATCCGTCGGCCTGGCATTGGCGGAATGACCACTTCGTGAT
>CALUPQ010000197.1 GCA_944322695.1 uncultured Mailhella sp.
GCCTATGGGCGCAGTTGCCAGACCGCACCTCTTTTTTAGCAAATCAAAAGGAGTCTTTATCACTTACGCATAACTATAAGTTTTCGGGAACCCCCAGCCTAGCTGGGGGGGTTCTTTTAACCAAAAAGAGGGCTGCCCTGCGGGAGCCCTCCTGCAAACGACATGCCGTCCGCCCGTCCGGTCGGAAGCATGAAAAAACGGCACGGTCCGAAACAAAGACGCGGCATCCGTCCCCGTCCGAACCGTCAAAAATCAAGCCCGCGCCCCTGCGACGGGCACGGAACATTCCCCCTTCTCAGTGCATGGAGCAGGCTTCCAAGGCCTTGTCCAGCGTGGCGGTGTGGTCGCGCAGGCGTCCGTAGGCGAAAAAGTAGCGGTGCAGGGTCCACGCCTCCAAATCAAGGATATCGAGCTTGCCCTCGCTCTCGTCGCACAGAAAGGGACGCAGAGCCTCCACCACTTCCCCGTCCGGAAAAACGTCCCCTTCGTAACTGATGCGCAGAAGGTCGCCTTTCAGCTCCACGGCTTCGGGAATGTACCAGTCTTCCAGTACGGCGCGCACGGCACGCAGGGTTTCCTCCGTGGCGGGACTGAGCGCCCCGTAGGCCTTGACAAGAACAGGTCTCATGCTTCGTTCGCTCCTGGTATCGCACCGTTTCCGGCGCATGAAGGGCAGAAAAAACGCCGCGCCCCGCAGTGGGAGCGCGGCAGGCGGCGGAACCGGCAGACGCGGCCCCGCCATTCAAAAAACGGAAATTAGCGTACGGTTCCCATGATGGACATGGCCGCGTTGCCGAGCGCTTCCGCCAGCGTGCTGGAAAGCGTCTGCTCCGCAAGGGCGGAACCGGGAATGCCCGTCTTTTCCTGCTGGGCGCCGAAGCTCTTGGTCACGGCAGCCTGCTTCTGGCTGTACAGACGGGTCTGCAGGCGGATGACGGCATCATAGGTGCTCAGGTTCTTTTCCGTGAGCCACACGCGTTCCACGACGCCGCCTACGATGTAGTCGGGCTGACCGGCCTGCGCCTGGGCCATGGAAGAGGCCACGGAAACCTGAGCGCCCTGACGGGCCAGTTCATCGGCCAGAGACTGGCTCACCCATTCGGCCACGCTGGAGCTGGGCTGGAAGGGGCTGCCGTCCTTGCGCACGCCGATATCGAGGCGGCCGCGCTGGTCTTCAAACACCACAACGGTCACGCGGGGAGCCGTGGCCACGGGCAGCGCCGCAGTGCCGCTGGAATTATACAGCAGGCGGACATTGTTCTGGGCCAGGCAGCCGGTAAGGGCCATGGCGGCAAAAAGCAACACCGCACAACATGCCATGGAAAGACGACGGAAATGAATCATACCTTACTCCTGAAAAAGGGATGCTCCACTCTAACGCGTTTACCGTCGGGACGCAACGCAGCCCCGCGCGCTCCGGCCTTGGAAAAACCCGGACAACGCTCCCTTCTCCTGGACACGACCTAAAGAACCATGCGTACCTGATAGAGTCTGTTGCCTCTCAGAACCTGAAGAAGAATCTGTCCCTTGAGGAAGTCACGACGGAAGGCGTCGAGAAAGTCCTTCCGCAAAGCGACGGCCCTGCCGGAAACGGCGGCAATGGCATCGCCCTTCTGCAGGCCCAGCTGCCCGGCCGGAGAATTTTCCTTCACCTGCGTCACCACGGCGCCGTGCCTGCCGTCCTTCACGCTCATGCCCCAGCGCCGCAGCGCCAGCTTCTCCGCAGTAACGTCGTCAAAGTCCGCCGTCTTCAGACTGAGCGTCTTTTCGCTGCCGTCACGCCAGAGCTTCACCGTCACCGGAGCATGAGGCTGATGGTTGCGCAGCAGGGAGAGAAATTTGTCCCTGTCCGTCACGGTGTTGCCGGCAAGTTCCATAATCACGTCGCCGGGGCGTATGCCCGCCTTTTCCGCCGGACCGTCCCTGAACACCTCGGTCACCAGCAGACCTTCCGCAACGGGCATACGCAGATACCTCGCCGTGCGGGGGTCCACGTTCTGACCGATGAGCGCAAGCCACGGCGTACTCACATGACCCTGGTCGAGAATCTCATCCACCACGCGCCGGGCCTTGCTGATGGGAATGGCAAAGCCTATGCCCTGCGCCTTGTCGTAGATGGCGGTGTTGATGCCGACGAGCTCGCCGAGAACGTTAAGCAATGGCCCGCCGCTGTTGCCGGGGTTGATGGCGGCGTCGGTCTGAATGAGGTCGGTGAACACGCCGTCCTCCGCCTCGATGGTACGGTCGAGGGCCGATATCACGCCCGTCGTCACGGTATGGGAAAAACCGTAGGGATTGCCGATGGCGATGACGGTTTCGCCGGGCATGAGGTCCGTGGAATCCCCCATGGAGACCGAGGGCAAATTCTTCGCGCCCTTGAGGCGCAGCACGGCGATGTCGAAGTCGGGCTCGGCCCCCACCACGTCCGCAGAATAGGTGCGGCCGTCCAGAAGGCGCACGGAAATGTCGGAAGCGCCATTCACCACATGAGCGTTGGTGAGGACCAGAGAGCGTTTCCCGTCGATGATGATGCCGGAGCCTATGCTTTCGCTGCGGAAGTCACGCCCGGGGCGACCGGGGATGTTGAAGAAGAAGTCAAAGGGCGTCACGTCTCTGGCGGAGCGGCGCTCCACAAGCGTGCTCGTGATGTTCACCACGGCAGGCGCCACGGTGTTCACGGCCCGCACCGCAGGCGTCACTCTGGCCTGCTGACGGGCCGTCAGCGACGGCGTCGTGGCGGCATGACAGCAGGACGAAACGGACAAAAGACAGACGACAAGGAAAAAACAGGCAAAAGAACGGGCGGCTATCAGTCTTTTCATGATGAAGGAAGCTCCAGTGATGCAAACCCGGTTTTTCTGCCGCATCCGGCAGGAAAACCGGGGAAAACGCCTCATAATCGAATCAGCGCTCCATGCCCGGGACAGGGCTGGCGGCACGGGACGGCCAGTCCATCTCCGCCCCGGAATGAAAAGCGGAGAAAGCCCTGCCCATCAATGCCACCGGGGTCCTCCGTGCGGAGGCGGAGGGGGCGGAAGCGGCCTGCCGTGGGGATGGTCATAGGCCGGACCGCGATAATGCGGATGATGTCCCATGCAGCCGGCAAGTCCCGCAAGCATGACACAAATCAGTATCACTCCACAAAGACGAAGCATTGTTATCCTCCCGGCAGACGTTCCTACTGCCTTTTGAACGTGGCCGTCGCCCGAAGGCCTCCTTCGGGGCGGTTTTCCAGTATCACATCGCCGCCGTGCATGCGGGCCATGCTTCTGGCGATGGAAAGTCCCAGTCCGGTTCCGCCGGTGCTGCGGTTGCGTGAACGCTCCACTCTGTAGAAAGGCTCGAACACCTTCTTGAGCTCGTCTTCCGCAATGCCGGGTCCGCTGTCGGAAATGATGACGGAAAGCATGTCGTCGTTATCCACCACATCCACCACCACGTGTCCCCCGTAGCGCAGGGCGTTGTCCATGAGATTGGCAAGACAGCGCTTCATGCTGAGAGGCCTTGCGGAAAGAGGCCGGATGGCAAAGAGCGCCTCGGGGTCCTGGAGCCGCTCCTCCATCTGAATGTCCTGCCCCATGTCCTGCCTGTCCTCCACCAGACTTTCAATGAGCGACACCACATCCACCATGGCCACGTTTTCGCTCTTGCTGCGCGCTATGTCGATGGTGGTATCCATAATCTGCTGCAGCTCGCCTATGTCCTTCTGAAGAGGCGCCCGCTGGCTTTCGTCGAGCTGTTCCACGCGCAGGCGCATGCGGGTAAGGGGCGTACGCAAATCGTGCGACACGGCGGCCAATGTGCGCTCGCGCTCGTCAAGAAACTCGCGGATGCTCGTCTGCATGCGGTTGAAGGCCTGCGCGGCCTCCCGAACTTCCGTAGGTCCCGTTTCCGGCAGCGCGGGCGTTCTTATGTCGCGTCCGAAACGGTCTGCAGCCCGGGCCAGACGCCGCAGGGGCTTCACGCACAGATAGAATGCCAGCAGACTGATTGCCACGAAAAAGAGCTCGATGGCAATGATGCTGGTAAAGGGGAAATAGGGCATGGGCGGATATCCCGGCGCGGAATCCTCGATGACCACCCAGGTGCCGTCATGCAGGGGCACCACGGCCGTGGCCTGATATACCGAAGGCCCCCGGTTCGCCTTGGCCTTGGTAAAATACTGCCCCACCGACTGGACGAAGGACTCCATGGGACTCGGCAGATTCAGCTCGCTCACGGCCAGCACGGCGCGTCGCGGAATTTCCTCGCCGTGGGCACCGCGCATTCTGCCGTGATGCTGCGGCCTGCTCTCACCGTACAGACGGGCCAGCGAAAGATTCAGCATGTACTCCATGAGCACGGACGCGTCCTTCAAATGCTCGTCCCTCACGGTGAGCGAGGGACAGGAGGAGGTGAAGCTCACGAAAAAGCCCCGGCTGTTGAACTGCTCGCGCAGCACGAAACGGATTTCCGGCGACGTGGCGTCAAGCAGCACGGCGACCTCGGCCATGCGGCGCGCCCTGTCGGCCATGAGCCCGCGCATGAAATAGAAATGACGCGACTCGCCCGCATAAATGGTGGTGAGCAGCAGCATGGTGAAAAAGCCGCCGGAAAAGATGAGAATGAGCCGCGCCAGAAGAGAATCGGGAGAAAGCCGCGAGGCCAGTCTCCTCATGCGCGCAAGCACGCCCTTCCTCTTCACGGCCGCTCCGCGGCCTGCCGGGACAGAAGCCATGACTACTCCGCAGTAATGGCGCTGGTGAAGACATAGCCGTCACCGCGCACCGTCTTGATGAGTTTGTTCTCGCGCCCCTTGTCTCCATCGCCGGTATCGCGAAGGCGCGCACGCAGACGGCAGACCTGCACGTCGAGGCTGCGGTCGAAGGGACTGCGGTCGGTTTCCTGCCCCTGCAGCTCGTCCTGAATGAAGTCGCGGCTGAGCACCTTCTGCGGATGTTCGAGAAAAATGGTGAGAAGCCGGTACTCGGCTCCGCTCAGGTTCACCACCATGCCGCCGGGCGCGATGAGGTGTCTTGCGGAAATGTCCAGCGTCCAGCCGCTGAAGTGATAGGCCTTTTCCGGCCGCCCCATCTCGGAGGAAACCTCGGCGGAACGACCTGAACGGCGCAGCACGGCACGGATGCGGGCCAGCAGTTCGCGGGGCTGGAAGGGCTTGACCACATAGTCGTCGGCCCCGAGCTCCAGTCCCACCACTCTGTCGGCCGTATCGCCGAGAGCGGTGAGGAAAATGACGGGAATGGAGGAAAAACCCTCCGCGGCACGCATGCGGCGGCACAGGGAAAGGCCGTCCTCTCCGGGCATCATGATGTCGAGCACGACAAGGTCGGGTCTGTCCTGCTCGAGAATCTCGAACATGGCCTTGCCGCCGTCGGCCACACGCACCTGAAAGCCGTGCTGACGGAGATAATCGGCCATGAGGTCGCGGATATCCTGGTCGTCGTCAACGACAAGGAGAGAAAGAGAAGGGCTCTGGGAAAGTTCGGTATCAGGCATGCTATGCACCTCCGGAACGGTCTGTTTCAGACTATAACCGGGAGACGGCACGAAAGCATCCTTTTTCCTGTTACAATATGTTGCAGAAAATTACCTTCTTCTTGCCCTCATCTTTTCCTGCCGCTCTTCCTTTCTAGGCCATGAGGCGCAACCTGCGCTCCACGTCGTCTATGATGGAACGGGGCGTGGAAGCCCCGGCAGTGAGGCCCACGGTACGCACACCGGCAAAGTCCGCCGGGTCCAGCTCGTCCGCCGTCTCCACATGCACGGTAGGTACGCCGCGCATGCGGGCAAGCTCCGCCAGCCGTCGCGTGTTGCCGCTGGACTTTCCGCCCGCCACCACCATGGCCTGCACCCGGGCGGCGAGTTCTCCGGCCTCCTCCTGCCTTTCCCTCGTGGCGTCGCAGATGGTGTCGAGCACGGTGAGGGAGGAGCCGAAACGTCCGGCAAGACGGCGGTGCATCTCGTCGAAAATCTGTCTGTCCTGCGTGGTCTGGGCGGCCAGCACCACGGGACGCCCCTCAAGGTTCTTTTCCCCGAGCATGGCTTCAAGTTCCGGCAGCGATGAAAAAATATGACTCTCTCCCGCCGCGTAGGAAATAAGGCCCCGCACTTCCGGGTGTTCCGCCTCGCCGTAGAGCAGAAGGTCGCGGCCCGAAGCGGTGGCCTCGGCTATGGCGAGCTGGGCGTTCTTCACGCGCGGGCAGGTGGCGTCCTCCACGCGGGCGCAGCGCTCGCGAAGCGCGGCCTCCACTCCCCGCGTGATGCCGTGTGCACGGATGAGCACGGACATGTCGCCCTCCGCCTCCTCCACAGAGTGGAGGCAGTGCACGCCCTTGCGGGCATACTCTTCCAGCACCTGGGGGTTGTGGATGATTTCTCCGAACGTGGCCACCCTTTCGCCGGGACGGGCGACGATGGTGTCGAGCTTATGCAGGGCAAGAGCCACCCCCATGCAGAAACCGGCGTGACTGGCGCGAATGACGTTCATGCACAACCTCCGTCAGGACTTCGGCGAACGCTTCACGCGCCGCAGGAAAGGAGATGCCACCACGTAGAAGTAGTCCCGATGGAAGAACCACGTGAGAACGAGCCACGAGGCGACGAACAGCAGACCGCCCACCATGAGCACGATAAACTGCTGCAGAAGGGGCGACAGACCGGAAAGCAGGCGAAAGCCGTCGTGCATCACGGCGAGCATGATGCCGCAGCCCGGCATGGAAATGAGCGCGTTGCGCCACGCCGTGCCCCACAGCCCGGCAAAGGCCCCTCCGGCCCAGCGGCGACAGGCGATGGCGAGCAAGGCCAGCGCATATATCATGATGCACACGGTGGTCACGAGAGCCACGCCGCGCGCTCCCATGAGGGGAATGAACACAAGGTAGCCCGGCACGGCGAGCAGCGTGGCCAGCGTGCCGACCACGGCGGGGGTGAACGTGTCCTGCATGGCGTAGAAGGCGCGGCCCGTCACCTGCTGCAGAAGCCAGAACGGCACGGCCACCAGCATAATCTGCAGAAGCGGAGCCGCTCCCACGGTATGGGAAGAGGAAAAGCTCCCGCCTTCGAAAATGAAGCCGAGCACGGGTCCGGAGGCCGTTATCATCCACGCCGTCACGGGAATGGCCACAATCATGCTGTTTCTCATGGTCCTGCCGAGCGTCGCGCGAAATTCGTCCATGTCGCCCCTCGCCGCCAGCGAAGCGAGGAAGGGGAAGGAAGCCACGCCCGCGGCCTGCGCCACCACGCCCACGGGCACCATCATGATGCGCCTTGCGTAGTTGAGCAGACTGACGGCGCCGTCTCCGGCAAGGCTTCCGAAAACGCGCACGAACTGCTCGTCGAGCACCACCACGGACTGGCCAATCATGAGCGGCAGGGCAAGCAGCAGGAACTTCTTCATCAGAGGATGGAAAAGCCCGGGCACGAAATGAAGACCGCCGGAACGCACCGTGACAAGCGGCAGAATGAAGGCGCCCACGGCCGCTCCCACAAGCACACCCCAGCAGAAGCCCTCCATGCCTCTGGCAAGGCCGAGATACGGCATGCCCACGCCGAAAAGCAGAATGCAGCCGTTATAGACAAGCGGCATGAGCGCAGGCACCGCGAACTGACGGCGGATGTAGAGCACGGCGGAAAGGCAGGCTCCGGGCAGGAAGAATACCTGCGCAGGCAGCACGATGCGCAGAAAATGGGAAAGCCTTTCACACTGCGCCGCATCGAAGCCCGGCGCCACCAGCGGAGCAAGGCGCGGCGCGGCTGCCCACGCCAGCACGGAAAGCACGCCTATGGCCAGCGTGGCCCAGCAGAACACCGTGCCGAAAAAACGCCAGCCGTCGGCTTCGTCCTTTTCGAAACGGCTTGAAAGCAGCGGGATGAGCGTGATGGAGACATATCCACCCGCCAGAAGATAGTTGAGGAAATCCGGCACGACGAAAGCCGCGAAGTAGATGTCTGCCTCACCTCCGGCGCCGAACTGCCAGGAAATAATCTTGTCGCGAAAAAGCCCCATGAAGCGGGACACAAGCACGCTGAAGGCCATGATGAGGGCCGCCGCCCCCATTTTCTGTCGGGAAGTAAGAGCCATACATCACACCGGAAGCGCCGCGGAGCGGGAAAGAGACAGAATCCTCACGCTTTCGGGAGGAATGACGACATAGTCGCGGCTGAGCGGACGCCATGCATCTGTCAGTTTCGCATAAGGCAGGCAGTAGAGGGCGCCGGCCTCCAGGCTGCAATCCAGAAAATGCAGCCCTTCCATATCCATATAATGTCCCACCGTCCAATGGTCCACATAGGGCTTTTCCGACGTCGGAGCAAGACGCAGAAAGCGGAACACCGAAATGAGCGGCATGGGAGGACGCGCACACGAGCGCAAGGCTTCCCACACCTCCTGACAGGAAGCGTCCGCCCCAAAGGGCGCGCTTACGCGAAGGTCGGGAAATTCGTTGTTCCGCACGTCGTCGAGCATGAAATCCACAAGCGCCGTATAGTCCGTCTTGTGCTCCAGTATTCTCCGGAAGTTTTCCGCATCGGCGGCCTGCGCGCTCAGCGTGCGGTTGAATATCCTTCTGGCCTGAAGGGGCGAAAGGCTGAACAGCACCTGAAGTGCGTTGAGCACGGCGTAGGCGGCGCAGAAATTGTCGATTTTTCCCTGATAGAACGGCTGCATGAACACTCCCGTGAGACGAGGCAGGAGGACCTGGGCTCCTGCCGGGAGCCATCCTTCCGTTTTCCTTTTCTTAAGGGCATAGCCTTCCCCAGATATCCCGTCAAGAAGCTGGACAGCTCTCATCTGCCTGTGTATAGTATCCCATGTAAGGCATATTACCATAACTTGATATAAAGATATGCCTTTTCTCCGGGCGCTTCCCGCTCAAGGCGTCCGGCTTTCCGCCGCAGCTTCCGAGCGTATCGCGAACCTTCAAGGAGAGACCATGATTCCCTCTAAAGGCAAATACCTCTTCACCTCCGAATCCGTCACCGAAGGCCACCCCGACAAGGTGGCGGACCAGATTTCCGATGCCGTGCTCGACGCGCTGCTCACCCAGGACCCCGATTCCCACGTGGCCTGTGAAACGCTGGTGACCACGGGCATGGCCATCGTGGCCGGCGAAATCACCACCAAGGGCTATGCCGACCTGCCCGCCATCGTGCGCCGCACCATCCGCGACATCGGCTACGTCGGTTCGGACATGGGCTTCGATGCGCAGACCTGCGCCGTCATCTCCTCCATCGACAAGCAGTCTCCCGACATCGCCCAGGGCGTCATCCGCGAGAACCCCGAGGACCAGGGCGCCGGCGACCAGGGCATGATGTTCGGCTTCGCCTCCAACGAAACCGACACGCTCATGCCCGCTCCCATCTACTGGGCACATCAGCTGTCGCTCCAGCTCTCCCGCGTGCGCAAGAACGGCATCGTCGATTTCTTCCGCCCCGACGGCAAGACGCAGGTTTCCTTCGAATACGTCGACGGCAAGCCCGTGCGCATCAACAATGTGGTGGTCTCCACCCAGCATTCCCCGAAGGTCGGCCATGAGGACATCGTGGAAGCGGTGAAGAAGGAAGTCATCCGTCCCATTCTCGAGCCCACCGGCTACTTTGACGAGAAGGACTGCGAAATCTTCGTGAACACCACGGGCCGTTTCGTCATCGGCGGTCCCATGGGCGACTGCGGACTCACCGGCCGCAAAATCATTCAGGACACCTACGGCGGCATGGGCAACCACGGCGGCGGCGCCTTCTCCGGCAAGGACCCCTCCAAGGTGGACCGCTCCGGCGCGTACATGGCCCGCTACGTGGCCAAGAACATCGTGGCCGCCGGCCTTGCCGACCGCTGCGAAGTGCAGATTGCCTACTGCATCGGCGTGGCCGAACCCGTTTCCGTTCTGGTGCACACCTTCGACACCGGCAAGCTGCCCGACGAGCAGCTGACGAAGATTGTGCGCGAAGTGTTCGACCTGCGCCCCTACTTTATCTGCAAGCGCCTTGACTTGAAGCGCCCCATCTACAGCAAGACGTCCTGCTACGGCCACTTCGGCCGCGAGCTTTCCGAATTCACCTGGGAAAAACGCGACGCCGTGGCCGACCTGCTTACCGCCGCCAAGCTGTAACCAAAAAGTTCGCATCTCAAAAGAGGACAGAGGAAATCGTTCTTCCTTCTGTCCTCTTTTTTGATACGCATGAGTATGGATATCGCCAAAATTACTTGTCGATATCCATGTTCATCGCTTTCATACTTCTTGACATAGTAGAAGAGTTATTGGACGTCCTCATATACTGTTTTTCTTCTTCAACATTATCAAAGACATGATACCATGGTAAATGCTTTGAAGTAAAAACACCCGCCACACGAATTGCAGAGTAAAAGTCTTTCATAATATAACCAGGTCTATATAATGCAAACGTAGTATCTATGTCTGCAAGATACATTTCAACGCTATCTTTTATTCTATGTGTCCAATAACGACGCTCTACATTTTTCATATTTTTCAAAAGCGGATTATTGTCAGGAATATCATCAATCCCTATAGCAAATCCAACTTTTGAAACCATTGGATATTCTCCAAGTATTCTATAGAGCTCGTCCATAAAATCTTTAGGTAGTTCACTATTAAATGCTATATCTGGGTCCGTCACCACATAAAGCGAATTATTCATGACATCGTCGAACTTTCCAGACTTCCAGAACACCATATGCCCATAATTTTTATCCATATGATGAACCGTGTACGGGCATTCTTCAAAATATTTCAACAAGGGTTCATAATCGGAGCAATTATCAATGATATGAATATTTTTCAAATGATATCGTTCCAGCTGGCGAACCATTTGTCGCAAATAAGAAAGATGATTATAAGGTATAATATATATTGGAATTTTTGTAGAATCGAATTGCTTATCACAATTAAATATTTTCTTCTTTTCAAGAAGCCTTGTTCTGAACTCCTTTCTTATTTTTTTCCGCTTTTCACTATTGAAAGGACAAAGAACAAGCGCTTTTATTTTTATATATAAGTAGTATAATTTTATTATATTTCCAGACCTATTAATATTCCACATATTCAACTCCGACCTAGTTATCCATAACAATACGAGGCAATGAATAAAACAGCATACCAAAAGTTCACTTTTTTTTATAAACAACAACCGATGTTATATCAGCACATCGCCTCAGAAACCAACCAAACGGAGCCAGTCTGACCTTTTTTTCCGCCTACTTCAGCACGCGCGGCTCCGTAAAGGGGACGTGCGAGCCCACGACCAGCCAGCCTTCGGCACGGGCGCGGTTCAGCAGGTCCTCGCGCACGCGCGCGGCGGCCGCCGGGTCCATGTCGAAACTTGCGGAAACGGAGGGCATGGCCTGCTGCGCGTCAAAGGCATGGAGCAGGTCGCTCCAGAAAAGGAACACCCTGTCCTCCTCCCGTATCATGACGCCCACGTGCCCGGGAGTATGTCCGGCCTCGTCCACGGCCTGGACGCCGGGAAGCTCAGGAAAGAGCGCCGTTCCCGGCGCAAAGGTGCGCACGCGCTCCCCGTAGGCGGCGCATATGTCCGCAACGCTCTCGAACATTCTGCTCAGGCCTGCGGGCGCGCTCTTCGCATCTTCGGCATCGGTCCAGGCGGCCAGCTCCTTTTCGGAGAAAAGCACCGTCGCGCGGGGAAATACCGCCTTTTTGTCCTGCGTCAGTCCGCCCACATGGTCGCCGTGCGCGTGAGTGACGACAACGTGAGTCACGTCCTGCCGCCCAAGATTCGCCTGGGCAAGCGCCGCGTCCAGCGCCCCGACGGACCAGTCATAGCCCGTATCCACCAGCGCCGTCACGCCGTTGCCGCGCAAAAGCAGCACGTTGAGCACATTGTGTACCGCGCCGTCGGGATAGGCCCGCGCCACGGCGGCCTTCTCCTCCCCGGTCACGGCGCGCAGGATGGACGCGTTCAAGTCCTTCTGCACCAGAGAAACGACCCTGACGTTCACATCCCCATCGAAAATTCATAAAAAGGAACGTCATCCGCCCGTGCGGGCACTGGCATCGAAGTCGTCATCATCAACACTCCCAGAAGCTGAACAACCTGTTTCCACATGCGACCTCCCTTAACTGAAAAGGGGGCAGGCACCTCCCACCCCCATGAAGTCACAAGCCCATGTTCCACGACGTTTCTGCAAAAACTCCGTCCGCGTCTTCATGAGAGGAACACCTGACGGCAGTTTAAACCAGACACGCCCGAAGCTCCAGCCTTTTCCGGGCTCCGTCAGCACGCCGAAGTCCTTCTCCCCTCAGATTTCCAGCTCCTTGAGCCGCGCCTCTATCTCATCGGCGCGTTCAAGCAGCGCAAGCTGTTCTTCTTCCACCTGAGGAAGCCTGGCGATTTTCGCGTTGAAGGCGTCGGGGTCGCGGCTGAACAAATCTGGGTCGGCAAGGGCCTCTTCCAGCTCCTTCTGCTCGCGCTCCAGCGCTTCGAGCCTTGCGGGCATATCCTGCTGTTCCTTTAAAAGCGCTTCCTGCTCGCGCTGTTCCTTGTAGGACAGCTTGCGCTTTTTCGGAGCGTTCTCCTTCCACGTTTCGCGGGAAGAGGAACCTGTCTTCTTCTCCTCCGGCTTCTGCCTCTGACGCAGCCAGTCGGTATAGCCGCCCACGTATTCACGCACTTTTCCGTCGCCTTCGAGCGCGATGGTGCCGGTGACAAGCTCATCGAGGAAGGCGCGGTCATGGCTGACCACGATGACGGTGCCCTTGTAGGAGGAAAGCATTTCCTCCAGAAGTTCCAGCGTCTCCGCATCAAGGTCGTTGGTGGGTTCGTCGAGCACCAGCAGGTTGGAAGGACGGGTGAAGAGCCTGGCGAGCAGCAGGCGGTTGCGCTCGCCGCCGGAAAGAAGGCCCACCGGAGTTCTCAGGCGACTGGAATCAAAAAGAAAGTCCTGAAGATAGCTGGCCACGTGGCGCACGTCGCCGTTGATGGTCACCCTGTCGTTGCCTTCGGCCACGTTGTCCATCACGCTCTTCTCGTTGTCCAGCGTATCGCGCAGCTGGTCGAAGTAGGCGATTTCCAGCCCGGTGCCGAGCCGCACCGTGCCGGAGGTGGGAGCAAGCTCTCCGAGAAGCACGCGCAGAAACGTGGTCTTGCCCGCGCCGTTGTCGCCGATGAGACCGATTTTGTCCCCGCGCTGAATGATGAGGGAGGCATCTTCAAACACCTTGTAGCCGTCCGGCCAGGTGAAGGAGACGTTCTTCATCTCCACCACCAGCTTGCCCGACTTTTCCGCCTCCTGCACGTTGAGCGTGGCCGTGCCCATGCGGGCCTTGCGGGCGGCTCTCTCCTCGCGCATCTTGAGAAGCTCTCTCACGCGGCCCATGTTGCGGGTGCGGCGGGCCTTGATGCCCTGCCGTATCCAGACTTCCTCCTGCGCGAGCTTCTTGTCGAACACGGCGTTCTGCATGTCTTCGGCGTGCAGGCGCTCCTCGCGGCGCTCCAGAAACGTGTCGAAACCGCAGGCGTAGCTGTAGAGCTTCGCGCGGTCGAGCTCCACCATGCGCGTGGCGAGACGCCGCACGAAGGCCCGGTCGTGACTGATGAAGACCAGCGTTCTGGCCTGCCTTGCCAGATACTCTTCCAGCCAGCTGATGGTGCTGATGTCCAGATGGTTCGTAGGCTCGTCGAGCAGAAGCACGTCCGAAGCGATGAGCGCGCGGGCCAGCGCCACGCGGCGGCGCGTGCCGCCGGAAAGCGTGGAGAAATCGGCCTCCGCGTCAAGGCCGAGGCTGTTGATGACGCCAAGCACCTCGCCGTGCCGCTCCCACACCTCGCCGTGCTCCATGACGGCGTCCGCCTCCCGGGCGAGGTCGGCAGGCAGAAGGTCGCGCCTGTCGGAAGCGATGAGGTGCGCCGCTGCCAGAAGATGTCCCTCCCGGCCGAGAGCGTCGGCCGTCACGCTGAACACCGACCCCTTCCAGTGCTCGGGCACGGCCTGCTGCACATAGCCGATGCGAAGCCCCGGTTCCTCGTGCCTCTCGCCGGAGTCCAGATTCAGACGTCCGGCCAGCACGGAAAGAAGGGAGGACTTGCCCACGCCGTTGCGCCCCACGATGCAGAGCCTGTCGCCCTGCTCCACGAAAATCTCGGTATTGTCCAGAAGCTGCTTGTTGCCCAGCGTCAGGCAGGCGTTCTGAAGGGAAAGAAGTGCCATGATGTTCTCACACGTTGCGGGCTCTCGCCCATGAAAAGACGACGAAAGGGAAAGTCTCCCGTCCGCCACAAAAGGTGACCTGAAAAACGTTCTCTCGCAGGAAGGCCGGAAACAAAGCGACACAGGCCGGAAGCGTTCCGCCCTTCCCGCATCCGGGAAGAACTCCGCCCGGTCCGGACAGGTTCTAGTGCGCCTCGCCCCAGTTGCTGCCGATGCCCGCGTCCGCCACCAGCGGCACATGCAGTTCCATGCCCCAGGCCGAAGTATCCGTCATGAGCGCGGCAAGGCGGGAGGCCGCCTCCTCGGCATGCTGTTCCGGCACTTCCACGATGAGTTCGTCGTGAATCTGCAGAAGCAGCTTCGCCTTCATGCGGCGCAGGGTCGCGTCATGGTACACCGCCAGCATGGCGAACTTGATGAGATCCGCGGCAGAGCCCTGAATGAGGGTGTTCACGGCCTGCCTTTCGGCAAGCGCCCGGGCCTGTCCGCTGTGGGAAAGCATGTCCGGCAGGGGACGGCGGCGACCGGAAAGCGTGGTCACGTAGCCGTTTCTGCGCGCCTCCACTTCCACGGCGTCGAAGAATTCCTTGATGTGCGCAAAGCGGGCGAAGTAGCGCTCCATGAACATGCGAGCTTCCGAAAGCGGAATGCCGAGGTCCTGCCCCAGCTTGCGCGCGCCCATGCCGTAGATGAGGCCGAAGTTGATGGTCTTGGCCTTGCGGCGCTCGTCCGGCCCTATCTGCGAGGGGTCCACGTCATACAGAAGCGCGGCCGTGCGGGTGTGGATGTCCTCGCCGTTGCGGAAGGCTGAAAGCAGCGTGGGGTCCTGCGAATAGTGCGCAAGCACCCGAAGTTCCACCTGCGAATAGTCTGCGGAAATGAGCTTCATGCCCGGCCCGGCCGTGAAGCAGGTGCGCATGCGCCTGCCCATGTCGCCGCGCACGGGAATGTTCTGCAGGTTGGGGTTGCTTGAGGAAAGGCGTCCCGTGGCCGTGGCCGTCTGGTTGAAGGTGGTGTGGATGCGGCTGTCCGGCCCGGCAAGACGGGGCAACGGCTCAAGATAGGTGGAGCGCATCTTCTCCAGCTTGCGGAATTCCAGAAGCGCATCCACCACGGGATGTTCGCCGGAGAGCTTTTCCAGCACGGCCTGAGAGGTGGAAGCCTGCCCGCCCTTCGTGGATTTCGCCGCGGAAAGTCCCAGCTTTTTGAAAAGCACCTCGCCTATCTGCTGGGCTGAACGGATGTTGAATTCCTGTCCCGCCTCCTGATAAATGCGCGCGGTCAGCGCGTCGAGCTCGGTCTGCACTTCGTCCAGAAACACCTTCAGAGCCGCCTTGTCGATGGTGATTCCGGCATTCTCCATGGAGGCCAGCACCGGAATGAGCGGCATTTCCATGTCCCTGAGAAGGCGCAGCAGCCCGTCGTGCTCAAGGCGTTTCACCATGTCGTCGTACAGGGAGAGGGCCAGCGCCGCGGGCCGTTCCATGGGAAGACCGCTCTTTTCCGCCTGGCGGGCGGACAGGCTCGGCCAGCCGTAGTCCCTGTCCTCGGGAGCAAGAAGGTATGCGGCAAGGCCGAGGTCGAAACAGCGCCCGGGAGCCAGAGTTCCCCACGCGGGGTGCGCGTGCAGAAGGCGCTTCATGTCCGGCGTGACCATGAGGGACGCTTCGGCCGCCCAGGCCGCCAAAGCACGGCTGTCGCCGGAGAAAAGCACTTCCTTCCCGCCCTTTTTCCCGCGCACGGCCACGCACAGGCCGCGGCTCTGGGAACGGTTCACCACGGGAGCGGGCGTCACGGCCACCACAAGGCCGGAACAGGAGCCGAGGCGGGAGATGTCCTCCACCTCGTCCATGGCGGGAGCGGCGGGCACGGCGTCGAACAGGGAAAGCTGACGCCCCGCGCGGGAGGCGGGTCTGCCTTCCTCCGTTTCCGCACTCTCCTCCCCGGTCGTGGCGACAATGCCCTGACGGATGAGGCTGTCGAGTTCGCGCAGGAGGGAATTCATCTCGAATTCCCGCAGGAAGGTGCGCGCATGCTGCCTGTCCATGGGAGCGACCTCCAGCTCGGCAAGCGACTGCGTGCAGCAGTCCGTGTGCAGACGGGTCAGCTCCCGGTACAGGAACATGGCCTCCTCGTTGCCTTCCAGCTTTTTGCGTATGGAGGGCGGGACTTCCGCCATACGGTCGCGCACGTCCTCAAGACTGCGGAAGTCGCGGAACAGCTTTTCCGCCGTCTTCTCGCCTATGCCCTTCACGCCGGGCACGTTGTCGGACGTATCGCCGATGAGGGCCTGCACGTCCGGCCACTGGGAAGGCTCAAGCCCCGTTTCGCTGCGGAAGGAATCGAGCGTGACCAGCTTCTCCTCCCGGGAAGCCGGGTCCCACATGACCACGCCGGGCGAAAGGCACTGACGCAAGTCCTTGTCCATGCCGATGATGACCACGGGCCTCTGCCCGCCGTATGCCGCGGCAAGGCTTGCGATGCAGTCGTCGGCCTCACAGCCTTCGGAGACCACGACCTTCATGCCGAGCGCGCGCACGAGGTTCTGCAGAGGCTCAATCTGCATGATGAGCTCCTCCGGCGCCGGAGGACGGTTGGCCTTGTAGGCCGGAAATATGTCGTGACGGAAATGCCTGCCGTGGCCGTCCATGATGAAGGCGAAATGCCTGGGCCGCTCCTCGCGCAGCAGCTTGAGAAGCACGCGGCCCACGATGTGCAGCGCGCCCGTGGGAAAGCCGTCGGAACGGGACATGGCGGCATTGGCGAAATATCCCCGGAACAGGAAGGCGTTGCCGTCCATCACGTAAAGGGGTTCTTCGGTGAACCCGAGGCGCTGCTTCAATGACATGGCTTTCTCCTGAAAAAATATCTGTCTCATCCTAGCCTGATGCACGAAGGGCCGCAAGAGGGCTTTCCCCGCTCCTTTCCTCCGGAAAAAAGAGGAAAAAAGGCGGCAGCACAACGCCGCGGAACGGTTCCGCAACCGTCATGCAGGCTTGTCATCGGCAGGGAATTTTTATATCGTAGGCATTCCTTAAATACAGGGAGTCCCGGGCGGGTACGCCTGCCCGTCCGTTTTTCACTTTTTCCACATTCAGCTTACCTGTCGGGGGTATGTATGACGTTCTTTTCTCTGGTAATCGTCTTCGCGTGTGCGGCCTTTGCGCTGTACTACGCCTTCAAGACGGCCAAAAACATCCTCGCCGCCTCCACCGGCAATGAGGATATGCAGCGCATCGCCGGCGCCATCCAGGA
>CALUPQ010000198.1 GCA_944322695.1 uncultured Mailhella sp.
ATATTCATATGTGCGTCAAGATTCCGCCCAAGTATAGCGTGGCGCAGATCATGGGGTATTTGAAAGGGAAGAGTTCCCTGATGATATTCGAGAGTTTTCCGCATCTGCGCTACAAGTTCGGCAATCGTCATTTCTGGTGCACCGGTTATTTTGTCAGCACGGTTGGAGTAAATGAGGCGACCATCATCAAATATGTGAGGATCAGGAAGAACGAGACAAAATAACAGACCAGTATAGCCTGGTAGAACGGCCCGTCAGCTCGTTTACGAGCAGCAGGAAATAACTCTTCGGCAAGAGTCGAGACAGAGCCCTCTTAAGAGGGCAGCCGGGTAACAGACCCTTATAGGGGCAAATCAAACCGCCCCTTGAAGGGGCGGTACTGACTTGTTTTAAAGTTCCACTGTCTGATTGCAGCATGACACGTATGAATTCGGGAGAGTAAGAAAAACGCCATGTATTTTTCCAAGCAAGGGAGGCAACCCGGAACTGCGCTTCAAACAAAACGGAAGGAGCTCACTTCGGGGGACGCAGACACGTCAGCTCCCGCGGAAAGGAACGGCAACCATCATATGACCTTTGCCCTGTTTTAGGAAAACAGAAATCCCTACACAGGGAGGAAACTGTAAAAAGTGTTCAAACTGTCATTCTGTACAGGTGTCTATTGTGCATTATGAGAAGTTGTACAGTGTATTATATTGAAATAAAAAAATATTTTCTATGGCATGCTTTTTGCTTGAACTAAGGGAAAAAGGCGTATCCGACAATGAAGTATAAACGCTCAACAAGGGAAAAACGGTATGAACGCTATACGTCTTAACCCAAAAGACAATGTTGCTGTTTCCATGAGAGATATAAAACGTGGAGAAAAAATTCAACTTGATGATGGAGAAACTGTAACAGCAGCTGAAGATATTGGTTTTGCTCATAAAATAGCACTTGAAAATATTCCTGAAGGTGGAAAAGTAATTAAATATGGGCATATTATAGGTGAAGCTATAGAATATATAAAAATAGGAAATCTTGTTCATATTCATAATATTGTAAGTACAAAACATAGGGTAAAATAGGTGCTATTATGAAATATGATATATTCGGATATCGCAGAAACGATGGTTCAATTGGTATTCGTAATCATGTTGCAGTAATAGCTGCAATGGATAATGCCATTCCAACGGTGAGAAGAATTTGTGATATAGTTCATGGAACTGTGCCTGTTTGTTTTGGTGCCGGGCGTGGTTTAATGGGGATAGACGCTGTCATTCATGAGCGCATGATCATGAACACCGCAACTCATCCCAACGTGTATGGGGTGATCATTGTTTCCTTGGAAGAAAAGACGGCGAAACGGCTTGCCGAAGCAATACAACAGCGGGGGCGGCCCGCGGTGGGGCTTTCCATTGAAGATAACGGAGGCAGCCTGCATACGGCGGCCATGGGTGCTTCGGCAGCGATCAGAATGATGCATGAGGCCGGCAGAATGCGCCGCTCCCGGATGGACTGGTCTGAATTTGTTCTGGGAGTCGAGTGCGGAGGGTCGGACGGTTCTTCTGGAATTGTTTCCAACCCTGTGGCCGGCCTTCTTGCCGACCGCCTTATTGATGCGGGGGGCACGGTCATCATGAGCGAGACGCTCGAGTTGCTGGGCGGAGAAGATATGCTGGCCGAAAGAGCGGTGGATGAGCAGACCGCCGCCGATGTACGCAGAATTGTGCACGACTGCTTGGACTATGCGGAAACCTTCAATCTCGATCTCATGGATGCCAATCCTGCTCCCGATAATATAGCGGGAGGCCTGTCCACCATTGAAGAAAAGGCCCTGGGCGCCATCAAGAAAGGGGGAAGCCGTCCTCTCGTTGAGGTGGTGGGGCTTGGCGAACGCCCCGAACGCAAGGGGTTTGTCATTATGGATGCTCCGTGTCCTGCGGTGGAGAACCTTTCCTCCCTGGTGGCCGGGGGCTGCCATTGCATCGTTTTCTCCACGGGCAGAGGGAATGTGTCCGGCAATCCCATATCTCCGGTCATAAAGCTTTCCGGCAACCCGGATACGGTTGCCCTTTTGCGAGACAATATTGATGTGGATGTTTCCGGCGTCATCACGCAGGGGCTGCCCATGGCGGCGGCGGCTGATGAACTGGAGAGTTTTCTTTCCGATGTCTGCTACGGCGCGAAAACAGCCGCCGACATGCTCGCCGAGCATGAGGTTGCCGTGAGTCGGTTTATGAGAATGCTGTAAGAGGTCGGCTATGAATATCGGTTTTGTAGGGCTGGGATGCATGGGAAGAGGGCTCTGCTTTAATTTGCTGAAGCATGGCCATCATCTGAAAGTGTATAATCGTTCTAAGGAGCCTGTTCGCCAGGTCGCATCTTGGGGTGCACAGGCTGTGGAACATGTGGAAGAGGCCGCCAGCGGAGTAGATATATTGTTTTTTTGCCTTTCTTCCGCAGAGGCCCAGAAAAGAATGATGGAACAGGGCGTTCTTGACGCCATGAATGCAGGTACTCCGTTTTTCGATCTCGGCACATGGAGTGTGGAGGTTGCGGGAGAACTGGAGGAACTTGCCCGGAGGCACGGCATTGAATATGCGGGGCTGCCCATGGGACGAGGCCCTGAAGCCGCGGCAGCCGGAAAAACGCCGTTCTTTTACGGGGGAAGCAGAAAACTTTTTGAAAACTGGCGGCCGTTGCTCGATGAAATGGGTGAAGCCAGCTACCTGGGTTCAGTGAGTCAGGCCTATATCTTCAAGCTCGTCACCCAGAGCATGGGGCTTACGAATAATATCGCCATAGGGGAAGGCATATTGCTGGCCCGCAAACTGCATCTGGACAGTGAACTGATTCGGGAGGTGGTACTGGCAAGCGAAGCCTCTTCCTATCAGTTTTGGAATTCATCGGAACGTCTGCTTCACGAGGTGTTTGAACCGGTAAGGGCGCCTCTGAACATATGCACCAAGGATATGGCCTTCGGGCTTGACCTTGCGGATAAACTCGGCGTTTCCGTACCGTTTTTTGCACTGGCCAGAAAGCGTTATGAGGAAGCGCGCGAAGCCGGTTGGGGAGAACAGGACTTTTCCTCGGTGTACAAGCTGCTTCTAAAGGATCGTCGGGGCGACCGGGAGGTGGTGTCGTGAAGGCTGGACTTGTGGGGTTCGGTATTATGGGCAGGGCAATAGCCTTGCGTCTCCGGCAACAGGGGCATCGGATTCAGGTGTTTGATAAGGCAGATGCTCTTGAATCTGCAGAGACGAGTGGAGAAAGGGAGTACGTCGCGGAGAGTCTTGCGGAACTGGCTGAGCAGAATGACACCGTGCTGGTATGTGTGTCCGGCCCGGCGGCGGAACGCGAAGTGATGTTTTTTTCCTCCGGGCTGTTTTCTCACATGAGGCGAAACAGTGTTCTCATCAATGTGGGAACAAGCGGGGTAGCCGATACAAAGGAATTTGAGACACGTGCCGAACAGCTCGGTATTCGTTACATTGCGGCCCCCATTTGCAAAGGGCCCGAACAGGTTGAAAAAGGTGAGTCTCTTCTGCTTGTCGGCAGCAGGGATGGGGCCGGTGCCGAGGCAGAAAACGAGCTTTTGACCGCGCTGGGAACGGTAGTCAACGTGGGAACGGCGGAACAGGCCGCATCGCTGCGCCTGGTGGTTCAACTTATGGCGTTGGCCGCCAATGCTGCGCTTATGGATGGCGTCCGTTTTATCCGGAAAGCCGATATCAGTACGGATGCCTTTCTCGGCAACGCTGGGCGTACCGGGGCTGAATCCTGGCAGATCCATTATTCCAGCAGAAGACTTTACACCGGACACGAATTCCCGATTCGGCAAAAGGTGAATACGGTTCTGAAGGATTTGAAGCTGATTCTTGAGCTTGCTCGGGAGAAGAATGTGGAACTGCCCATGACCCGTGCCGTTGCTGATTTTTATCAGACTTTGGCGAACAGAGGAATGGGCGGGGAAGATTACGCCGTTTTCAATGGAGAAGGCGCCTGTGGCCAAGGAGGAAAAAATGCTGAGAGAACGAGTACTGAAAGGTGAATATCTGATGGGGGCCTGGAGCTGCTTTAATTCTCCTGCCACGGTGGAGCTTATTGGTGTGAGCGGATATGACTGGGTTTTGCTGGACTCGGAACATGCTCCCACAACAACAGTTGATCTCATGAGTCAACTGCAGGCTTTAAGCCGCTACCAGACACAGGCCATCATCCGCGTACCGTGGCTTGACCGCGTCCATATCAAATGGGCTCTCGATATAGGGGCGCACGGCATCATGATCCCCTATGTGGAAACGGAAGCTCAGGCCAGAGATGCGGTAAGCTTTATGCGTTACCCTCCTTCGGGCGTGCGCGGCGTGGCGGACTGTGTTCGGGCGTATCGTTTTGGTGAGGATTTCAAGAAGCAGTTTTTCAAGGTGAATGATGAGCTGCTGACCGTTGTTCAGATTGAAACAGCGGCAGGCGTCGAACATTGCGAAGCGATTGCTGCCGTGGACGGTATTGATGTTTTGTTTGTCGGCCCTATGGATTTGAGCACAAACCTTCAGATGTACAAGGCGTTTGAAGATGAACGCTTTCTTGAGGTTCTTCAGAAGATTGCCGATGCGGCTCATCAATCCGGCAAGGCCGCGGGTATTCTGCTTCCCAATGTGGACTGTATTCCTCTGGTTCGCAAGATGGGGTTCACGTTCATTGATGTGGCAACAGATGCTCACTTTCTGCTTGGCGGGCTGAAATCCAACCTGGCTGCAATGCAGAAATATAAATAACGTATGTACCATTAACCGGCTGGAGATTCGTATGAAGGCGTTCTTCATTAAAAAACCAGGACATGGATCGGTGATGGATTTGCCGCCCCCCGTGCCTGACCGTGACGAGCTTTTAGTCAGGGTCATGCGATGTGGCGTCTGCGATACGGATCTTCCCGCCTATAAGGGCCAGCTGAAACGCAGGTCTCCTCCGGTTCTGTTGGGGCATGAGTTCAGTGGTGTTGTGGTGGAGAAAGGGGAGTCCGTCTCTCAGCAGATCCGTGTGGGCGACCATGTGGTTGCCGTGCCGCAGCGCTACTGCGGCATGTGCGATGCCTGCCTGCGCGGTCTGGGCAGTCTTTGTGAACACAAGAAAATCATGGGATCTCAGGCATGGCCTGGAGCTTTTGCTGAGTACATCTGTGTTCCTGAAGAGCAGGTTGTTGCTATTCCACAGAATATGGAGTTCAGCCTTGCGGCACTTTGTGAGCCACTTGCCGTGGCGATTCACACACTGGCGCGTACGAACTTCGAGATCGGCAGAAATGTCATGATCTTCGGGGCGGGCGGCATAGGAATGCTGCTTTTAAAACTGGTGGTACTCAAAGGCGCCAATGAGTGCATAGTCTGTGATCACCGTGAGTATAATTTATCTGTGGCGAGAAATCTCGGTGCTACACTTACAATTATGGCAGACGGGCAGCCAATACAGGAAAAGCTTCTTAGTCTTGGATGGAATAAATCTGTCGATATTGCATTTGTTTCTGTTTCATATACTGGTTTAATAAGTCAAAGTATGAATATTGTTGATAGAAGAGGAAGTATATCTATTATTCATGGATATAATAAAATGGATATAGTTGATTTTGATACAAGTGCAAGAAAAGAACAGACAATTTATACATCTTCTTCTCCTGATAGAGATGATTTTGAGGAGGCCATCGGCCTGCTTTATGAGTATTCCGATGCTTTTTCAGGAGTAATCTCGCAGGAGATAGGAGTGGAAAGACTGGAAGCTGTGTTGAATTCCAAAGAGGAGGGGGGAATCGACAGTGTAAAGACCATAGTGAATTTTGAAAGATGAGTTTGTTCCCGGAACATATAATCCCAAAAAGGAGCCAGAATGAGAACTCAGCTTATCAGGAGTATCATGGTGACTGCCGGCATGATGTTGTCCATGGGAGTTGTGAATGCCTATGCCGCCCCCATAGCCATCAAGGTTTCCGTGAGCGGAACATCGGACTTCGTGTACTCAAAAGCCATGAGGGAGGTATTTAAACCCATTGTGGAAAAGGAGACAGGGGGAAAATACCGGGTTGATATCTATGACAACCTCAAGTTCGGGAACTATGAGATATGCCTGCAGGGCGTACAGCACGGCACGCTGCATATCTGCCAGGAAGCTGCATCCAACTTCTCTACGCTGCTGCCGGAACTGGGGGTTTTGGATCTTCCTTTTCTGGTCAAGCACCCGTCACAGTTTAATCAGCTGATTGACGGCCCTGCCGTTTCAAAACTGCTTCAGGGCTTTAATAAATATGGCATTGAGTGCATTGCCCGCAATCATTTGGGGCCGCGCAGCATTTTTTCCCGCAAGAAGGTAACCACGCTTGAGGACTTCAAGCATTTCAAAATGCGTTCTTCTGCTTCGCAAATAGAGATCAAAACGCTGCAGGCCGAAGGAATGAATCCCACGCCTGTTCCGTGGACGGAAACCTATTCTGCTCTGCAGCAGGGCATTGTTGACGGCACCAACGGCGACCTTATGCAAAGTGCTGAGATGCAGTTTGACACTGTGGCTCCAACTATATTTCAGGTCGGTCATGCCATGATCTGCCACCTTTTCCTGGCAAATAAAGAATGGTGGGATAACCTGGGAGCCGATAAGCCTATATTCGAAAAGGCAACTGCAGAAATGCAGAATTACATCCGCGCTAATATAGATCAGTATTATGCCGATGCCGTCAAAACTATGCAGGCACGTGGAACTTCTTATATTGAACCTTCAGATGAAGAAATTTCGAAGTGGCAGGAAGCTACAAAGGATGTGTATAAAGACTTTACCGATACTATTCCCGAAGAGCTGGTGATGGCTCTGCGCGCTGAGGCCGCAAACATCAAATAAGCCTAAATCAAAGGGATCGTGCCCATGCTATGGGCATGATCCCTACAAGGGGAAAGAGCATTGCGTAACATCATTGTTTTTATAGAGCAGTTCAGTAAGTGGAGCAGTATGGTAACGGTGATGATCCTTGTAATCGTCACGACATTGCAGGTTTTTTTCCGGTATATTCTGAATGATTCTCTTACATGGTCTGAAGAGGCCGCCCGATATTTTTTCGTCTGGAGCTGCTACCTGGGGCTAGCATGGACACTGTCTATGGGTAGCCATTTGGAAGTCACGGTCATCCGGTCGCATATGCCTGAAAAGATCCGTGTGGTTTTCGGTGTTATCGGAATGCTGGTCACAGCTGTATTCTGCTTCTACTGTGCCGTGTTTGGACTCGACGCCGTTCTGAAGTTTGCCGAATCGGGACAGCTTTCCAATGCCTGCCGTATTCCTTTGTACTGGATCTGGTGTTGCCTTCCCATAGGCTTTTTCTTCTCCGGCATCGTGGCTCTGGCCAGAGGTTATGATATCGCCAAAGGCAAAATCATTTTGGACGAAATACAGGAATAGCGAGCTGTTGAAAAGTCAGTATAGTGAGGTGAGGACTATATGGACGGTATAGGCTGGATATTGACCGTGGTTATTTCCGGGCTGCTGCTCATAAGCGTTCCTATTGCGGTGGCCCTGGGGATGGGTGTTCTGATAACAATGCATTTTCTGAGTCTCCCTCCCATCTTCTTTACTCCTAAGCTTTTCGGTGCACTCGACACCTTTGCGCTGGTAGCCATTCCGTTTTTTATCCTGTCGGGAGAAATCATGCAGCGAGGTTCCATGGCTAAAGCGCTGCTGAACGTATCCAGATGTATGGTGGGCCATGTAACCGGTGGACTCGCTCACATTTCCGTGTTGACCTGCCTTTTTTATGGAGCCCTGTGCGGGTCTGGGCCGGCTACAACAGCAGCAGTTGGCGGCTTCATGATACCTTCCATGATCAAAGGCGGATACCCGCGGGTGTTTTCTACCGCTGTGAGCACGGTTGGCGGCTGTCTGGGAGTAATGATACCGCCGAGTGTACCGCTTATTCTGTATGGAGCTTCTGCCGGCTTGTCCATCAGTAACCTGTTCATTGCAGCAATTATTCCTGGTATTTTTGTAGGTGCCTTACTTATTATTGTTTGTTATTTTATATGTCTTTTTTATAAATATGGAACAAAAGAAAGAATGGTAACATTTAAAACTTTTTTACATTCTTTATATGAAGCTAAATATGCAATTATGGTTCCTCTTATAGTTCTTGGTGGTATATATGGCGGCATTACTACACCTACTGAGGCAGGATGTATAGCTGTTGTTTATGCAGTAATAGTAGAATGTTTTATTACTAAAAAGGTAAATTTAAATATTTTTATAGAATGTCTTGCTGGTACGGTAAAAACAAGCAGCATCATATTTTTTATTGTAGCTGTAGCTGTTGGACTCGGTCATCTGCTTATGTATATGAATATTCCTGATATGATTGTTGCCGGTATAACTTCTATTACTACAGACAAGAATATGATTATGCTGCTTTTGATTGGGCTTATTCTGATCTGCGGTATGTTTGTAGACGGCAGTGCCATGCTGCTTGTGCTTACGCCCCTTATTCTCCCTATTCTGAAGCAGACGGGCATTGATCCCACACATTTCGGTATAGTTTTTCTCTTGGCCCTTGCCATAGGCTTCGTGACACCTCCCGTGGGTGTGAATCTTTTTGTAGGCTGCGGCATCGGCAAGGTAAGTATTGAAAAGCTGAGCTGGGGTTCGCTTCCCTTGGTGGGAGCCATGCTTCTGGCTTTGCTGGTTGTTGCCTATGTACCTGAACTTTCACTATGTCTTCTGTAAAGAAGTGAGGAGAGATCATGTCGTTTAGTATTACCCCCATGTGCCTTGGCCGGCTGATACAGCCCCGATCTCGCCTTCAGAGCCATGAACAGGAGACGATTATTCGGGAGAACGGACAGGAAACGGTGTATACTCCCTGTATTTCCTGGCTTCTTCAGGGAACATCCGGAAATATCATTGTAGACGCGGGGCCTCCTTCCTGTGATTTCAGCGAAAAGCATCACTGGCCTCTCTTGAGGAGGAAAGAAGAAACCATGGCCGCGGCTCTGGCTGCGCACGGGCTTACTCCCAAGGATATTGCGTTTTGCATATGCACGCATATGCACTGGGATCATGTGTACGGATTTGAAGAGCTCCCCGGCATTCCCATCTATGTCCAGAAAAAAGAACTGGAGTATGCGCTGCATCCTCTGCCTGTTCATGATGTTCCTTATGAATATTCGCTCGGTGCTCCCTATATGGAATTTATGCACGATCGGCTTGTTCTGCTGGAGGGGGATATGGAGGTCATGCCGGGAATTCGCCTTTTGCTGACTCCCGGCCATTCGCCGGGCTCCATGTCGGTTCTTGTTGACACGGCAGAGGGTGTTTATGGCATTGCCGGAGATAATGTGAACCTTTACTGCTGCCTTGAATACGATCCGCCATGCTACCCCACCTGTGTCTGGAATATTCCAGCGTGTTATTCTTCCATTCGCCGGGTTCGGGAAGCCTCCGTGCACGTCTTGCCTTGTCATGACGGCAAGGTACTGGGTCAGTCGTATCCGGGGGAACGCCGTCGGGCAGGGTAAGCCCGCAAAATCGGGAAAAGCTGCATCCGCGGCAAGTGATTTTTCGACACAAGGAGCCGAACATGGCTATAGAAAGCTTGTATGAGAATGTTCCTCTTCCTCTACTGGCCAGAGTGCGCTGCAGGTATGCGCACCGGGAACTGAGCGATGTGGCAGGTACGGTATGGAAGGAACTGGAGTACTCCGGTTTGAGTGGAAGACTCAAACCGGGAGGAACTGTGGCCGTGGGGGTCGGCTCACGCGGTATTTCCCATCTTCCCGAGATCGTTGCTGCGGTGGTCGACTGGTTTAAAAAACACGGCACCCGACCGTTCATTGTTCCCAGCATGGGCAGTCATGGCGGCGCTACCAGTGAAGGCCAGAAAAGTATGCTGGCAAACCTGGGCGTAACAGAGGAGCGGGTAGGGTGCCCAGTTCTTTCAGATATGGATGCCAGGTGCATCGGCAGTCTTAAATTCGGTCATTTTCAGGATCAGAAGGTGTACTTCGATTCCTATGCTCTGCAGGCGGACTCGATTTTCTTCGTATGCCGTGTTAAATGCCATACCGGGTTTAAAGGGCCTCATGAGTCGGGTTTTTGTAAAATGCTTACCATAGGTTTTGGTAAGCAGAAGGGAGCGGAATCTTGCCATAAACTTGGCTTGGGGGTGTTTCCTGAGCTTATGCCGGCCATGGCGGAATTTGTTCTCGGTACGCTTCCTCAGATTCTTGGGGGGGTTGGCTGTGTGGAAGACGCTTATGGAAAGACCAGTATTGTTAAAGTGGCTCTGCATGAAGATATTCTTGCAGAAGATGCACGCCTTCTTCGTATCGCCAAAAGCTATATGCCCAGTCTTCCTCTTAAAAATCTGCATGTTCTGACCATAGATCGTATGGGAAAAAATATCTCGGGTCCCGGTATGGATCCTAATATTACGGGGCGTTTTATTGCCGAGTGCCCCACAGATATTCATATCAACATTGTTTCCGTGCATGATCTGACGCAGGAAACGGAAGGGAATGCCAACGGTGTGGGGGCAGCCGACTTTATTACCCGGCGCCTTTTCGAGAAGTGCAATTTTAATTATACCTATATGAACTGTCTTACGGGTCCTCTTGTACGCAACGCAATGATCCCCGTCATGCTTCCCCATGATCGGGCCGTGTTCAGTATGGCGGTCAAAAAGGGAAATCCCTTTGATGAAGATATCAAAGTTGTCCGCATCAGAGATACGATGACTCTCGACCGTTTTTTAGCCTCTCCTGCTGTTCTTGAGCAAATTCGAGATAAGGAGGAGTATCAAATTCTTGATGAACCTCAACCGGTCATGTTCAGAGAAGACGGGGCATTTTTCGACTGGGGAGAGGACTTTTGGAACGGCTCATGTTGGACGGAGGCGTGACCTGAGGCTGTGGCGCCTTGCCGTGTTACGGCGTTGAGGCTGTAGAGTCGGCAGGCGCCCGCAGCATCGCTCACTGTTTTTTACGCGTCGTAGTTGCAGGCGTATGTGGGGCGCCGTGTATCTAGTATCGGAAAACGGACTGAGGCTGTTCCCACGAAACATACTGACCGAGCCTTTCCGAGTCTTCTCCTCCGGCGGGGCGGGGAACAAGGTTTCCGTTTCTTTTGCCGACAGAGACTGCCTGGGAAGCGTTTGTCTTTGCTGAACAACAACACATTTTAAGGAACAGATGGCCGCTCCATGAAAAAGGGAAGGGCTCTGATGCCGATATCTCTCAAAGAAGCAAAAAGCCTTCACAGATATGTGGACATATGATTCTCCGTTGGTCATAACCTGCAATAATCATATATATTATCAATTAATTATGCGTAAATGATGGTATATGGGGTCGTAAACGAGAGCTATGCCTTTTGAACGTGTGAAAAAGACAAGGCCGAAATCGTTGTTCGGAATAGAGCAAAATTGATTTCTTTTAGTGTTGATGTGGTGCGAGCTGGTCAGATGTGTTTTTGGAGTGAAATGAGATGAGAACAGAAATTGCAGAATCCTGGGAGAGGTGTCAGCTTCTTGAGCTGTCAAGATCGTTCTCGTTCGATACTCCTAAGGAAGATGGAACACGCGATCATTTTAAAGGAATTCTCTCCCTGCTTCGTCCTATTCTTGAGATGTTTGTTCTTTCGTACAGAGACAGGGATTGCAGTATCATGCTTATCGATGAGTTCGGATGTGTTCTGGAGGTAATTCCGTCGGAATCTGCCGGCCCTTCCGTGATCTGTCCGGGGCATCATCTTCAGGAAAACTCCTGTGGAACCAACGCCGCGGCTCTGGCTATATGTTATGCCAAATCCATATATGTTCAAAAAGAAGAACATTATATACATTTATTTCGCAACTCAACAACATTTTGTGTTCCTATTTTTATTCCCGATAAGTTCTATGGTTATCTGTTTTTTTTGCTTAATAAAGGAGATATTGATATAAATCTGACTCTTAAATTTATGGATTCAACAGTAGATATTATAAAATCTACAATACAATCATATGGTATAATATCCACAACAAATTATCTTAATACCTTTCTTCAAAGAATATTGGATTCCATGTCCGATGGTGTTATTGCCATTACGCCGTCTATGCATATCACACACATGAATCGTGTGGCCGCAGGCATGCTCGGCATTGATCAGAATGCCTATGGTGCGGATTTTTTTTCTTTGTTTCTTCCGGAAGAGCCGTTGTATTCATCACTGAGAACACAAAGCGCGCTGAGGATGCAGGAAGTCAATATTCGAACGGGGCGAGAGATCCGGCGCCTTTTTTGTTCCGTGGAAGTGTTGCCCGATATGGAAGGTGTCATACTTCGCATGGTGGGCAAGAAGGATATGGTTCGCATAGCCAAAAAAGTGAGCGGCAATGTGGCTCGATATCAGTTCAGCGATGTCATCGGCATGAATGAGCTGCTTCAGCAGCAGGTGGAACTTGCAGAAAAAAGTGCACGCACTGACTCCCGCGTGATGATCTACGGTGAGTCGGGTACTGGCAAGGAAGTTTTTGCTCAGGCAATCCACAATGCCAGCAGTCGGAGTAACGAGCCCTTTGTTGGGGTGAGCTGCAGCGCCATTCCCCATGATCTTATTGAGTCTGAGCTTTTCGGTTATGTGGCGGGTGCGTTTACGGGGGCTAGGCGCGAAGGGATGATAGGGAAATGTGAACTCGCCAACAACGGTACGTTATTTCTGGATGATGTTGACGGCATGCCGCTGGCCATGCAGGCGAAGATGCTCCGTTTTCTGCAGCAGAATGAAATAGTCAGGCTTGGAGATTCCAGAGTCATTCCTTTAAACGTACGTGTCATTGCGGCAACAAATAAAAAGCTGATGGATGAAGTAAAGCTGGGAAACTTTCGGGAGGATCTTTTTTATCGACTCAGTGTCATTGACATTTATTTGCCGGCACTGCGGGATCGGAAAGATGATCTTGGATACCTCTGCGACCATATCCTGACAAAAAAATGCAGACAGCTGATGCGGCAGCGCCCTGCCATCAGTGCCGATGTACAGATGTGTTTCCGGCAGTATCCTTGGCCCGGGAATATACGTGAACTGGAGAACTGCCTGGAAAGAGCGCTTTCGCTCTGCGGACAAGGCCCCATTGTGCTGGAACATCTTCCGGCACAGATACGCGAATACCGTGAGACTCGCACCAAGGGAAATACTGCCGGCGCTGCGGAAGGGATAAAAATGAACGTGCACCGGACGACCCGGCCGCAGGATTTTACCAGGGAACATCTGGAGCAGGTGCTTGTTCAATGCGGCGGAAATGTGAGTGCGGCAGCTCGTTCTCTGCAGGTTTCACGGACAACGCTTTATCAGTATTTGAAGCGGTTGGATGTTTCTCTTAAAGGAAATTGAAAACCAATGTAGAAATGGGATGCCCAGTACCGAGCTCGTTGTGAATGTCGGAGAGACAAAGGACACGGGGAATCGACTTTGATTTACGGAAGGTGTATTACGAGGAAATATTAATGCAGCAGAGAGGAGACTCTTTTGACGAAAGGGTCTCCTCTCTGCTGAAAGTTAAGCATTACCTGACGGTAAACAGTTTAGCGGGGTTGGTCTTCTGGCAGACTGAAGTCGTAGCTGACGCCGGAAAAATAGTTTGTCAGCAATCTGTGAAGATCGGGGTAGAAGTTCGTACGGTTGTCTGCGTTTTTCAAAAGTTCGTCCAGCCGGTGCACGCCGGTGGAGACGCCCGGCTGAAGTTTTTCCGGCGGAGGCAGCGTAATCCAGCGCGTTCCTTGGACTTTTTTACTTTCCATAAGGCCCTGTCTATCCGTATTGATCAGCATGTGTATGCTGCCGTCAAAGCCCATATACACGTCGTGAGGAATGAAGGCCTGTGACAGTCTGTTGGAAAGAAAGCGCAGAAGCTGACTCTGGTTCCGGCAATCCCGTACAGGGTGCAAGGCTTCCAGAAAGGCGTATACCGCATCCCGGGCCTCGCTGTGCTTGCCCTTGTTCCACCGGCTGCCTTCCAGCATGCCCCGCAGGGCAGTTTCGGAATCGTCCCGACCCGATTCCAGGCAGACTGCCAGCTGTTCCGCCATATCTTTTTCCTTGTGTACAAGATTGGCATTCAGTCTGTTGCATGCCCGGGCTGCGACCTGTCCCTTCTCCAGCAGTCGCGCCCCGTCATTCAGGGCTGCTCGTGCCACCACGCCGCCCTGATCATCGGTCAGATCGGAAAGGAGCAGCGTTACGCTTCGCTGGAGCAGGGCAATGCCTTCCTGTGCGGTTTTCTGGTCGAGCTCCTTTGCTTCGGGCTGGGCGCTCCGCACGCTGGGATTGATGAGCTGCATTTGTGCCAGAGTCAGATTGGACATGAAGCGCCCGATGGTCGAGCGAAGATCGGCCACAGTCTGTTCTTTTTGTCTGGTATCGTGCCAGTCTGTGGTACGCAGGCGCATGGCCAAACGGCTTACCTGAAGACCCTGAGCCATAAGGCTGTCTGCCTGCGGCATACGGGCACGCTGCAAAAGGGCGCCCGCATGTCCCACTGCCTGATGCAGTGCGTGTGCATGCTCCAGACTTCTCAGGCCCGCCTCGGAGCGTACCGCCGCATCCAGACGGAAGGACACGGGGGCCGCATGAGGTGCCAAGTGGCGCATAAGTTCAGGTTTTGCTTCCATAAAGCGTGTCTGTATATCCGTAGGCATGTCTTCATGATTTACCATATATTCCAAACGGGACAGGTTTTGTTTTAAGACCTGCTCATCCACAATCTGATCCTGCAGTGCTGCAATGAGTGTGTCGCAGGACTCACCGAATTTCTGAGAATCGATGCCTTTCGGAAGTGAGGTTTGTGCCAGTTCGTGCAAGAGTACACTGCAACGGTAACGGCTGTCCCGCCGTTCCAACTCTGCAAGGCCTTCTGTAAGCTCTCCGTAAAGATTTGAGATTTCACGAATCTGCTGTCGGGCTGCACGGATGGCATGCAGAGCGGGATTCTTTTGAGCCGTGTCGGGAGCAGCGTTTGGGCTTGCGTATTCCGTTTTTTCGGTGCCTGCGGAATGTTCCAGCGCGTTCAGTTCCCGGCGCACGAAGTCGGCGTCGATGCGTTGGAAATCCTGCCCGTCCTGCCCGGTGATTTCCTGCGTATCCATGTGGGAGAGGGCGAACGTACAGACGTCGTTCATGGCACAGCGGATGGCACTGTTCATTTTTTCATCCACGAGCGACTGAATATGGGAAAAACTTTTTGCATCTGCAGTCAGTCTGTTGCTCAGGGCATCATTTACGGCGTCAAGTGCAGCCGTGAGCGTGTTTCGTGCCTCGCCGCTGAAACGGGCCAGAGCGGCCTCACGTTCCTGCAATATCTGCTGCGTGTGCTCTTTGAAACGGAATCCTTTCAAAAAAAATTCGCGTAGGGAGGTAAGGCTGAACCGGGAACGATACGGCTGCGGGGCAGGGGCCTCCGCAACCGGTGTTTCAACCTGCAGAGCCTCTGCCCGTGCTTCCACGCGACTGAGTACATCCGCTTCATCGGCATAAAGCTCATCCCGGATCAGAGTCAGGTCTTCCACCATCTGCCTCTGACTTTCTGTATCGAGACCGGCAATAGCCTCATCCAGCAGGCCGCTCGTCTTCAGCGCTTTCATTTCCTGGAGCAGTTGCGGGAACTCGTTTCGCAGAATGGCCATGTTGCAGTTTACGCGGGTCTTTAACAGTTCCGTATAATCTGCTCCTCTGCTGGTCATGGGGGCTGCCGTCTGCCGCAGTTCTGCCAATTCACGGAGGGCACTGGTCAGAGCTTTTTCACGTTCCACGCTGCCGGGGGCGTTTCTGCCTGCCTCATGCAGGTAGCCCAGCAGTCTGCCGGTCTGAGCGCTGAAGTCTTCCAGTCCGCGCTGGAATTTTCCCTGAGCACGCCAGCTGGAAGGAGTAATTTTGTCCAGCAGTTTGGAGAACCAGCGTCCTATGCTGCTGGGCGGCCCAGGTATGCGATCCGTCCGCCGTATATCGGGCGTGAGTACTTCCATGCTGTGTGTGCCCAAACGGCCTACGCCGCCCAGAGCATCGTAACCGAAGTCGGTATCAAGACTGATAAAGCGCGATGATGTCGCCTGTAAGGGAGAGGGCATGTTTTCTCCTTTTAACGGTTATTTCTGCAGCTCGTCCACCCACACTGCCAGAACATCCAGAAAATCTTCAAGCGCGGTGTAGAGTGTGTTTTCATCGGCCCCTGTCAGTTCCACTCGGAAAAAGGCCAGAACATCGTCGCCGTCCAGTCCGAACACGGTTTTGCCGCTTTCCCTGCCCAGGCAGTGAGCGTGCATCATTCTGAGCATCAGTTCTCTGCCGCGTTCTGCCATGGGGAGCCGACCGAGACGGGAATACAGATAAATGGCCGTTTCATCGTCCGTTACTTCCATATCCACGATGAATCGACCGTCGAAACGCAATCGGCACAACCCGTTGTCGTTGAAAGTCAGTAACATCCCCGTCTGTCGGGACAGGGCCTCCATCGCTTCGTGCTGCGTCATTATTTTTCTCCTGCATCGGCAGACATGCTCCCCATCTCGAAACTGCGGGATGAAAAATTGCATGCCTGTATTTTTCTTAAAAAGAATAGCACATTTCCATAAGAACTAAAAGAAAAATTCCAAGGCCAACTCTGGCAACACTTTTATAAGATAGATTTTTTCATCCATTAAAAATACAATTCCGAAATGAATGACGGCTCTTTCATTATTCAGAATATGACGGATGGGATACTTAATTATTGTTAACGTGTAATAATAGAAGAAGAACATGGGAAATATTTTTTAATATATATTATACCGGAATATATATTAAAAAATAAAACGTGAAAGTTAATGAATTTTTTTATGATATTTTTATTGCTGTGACTCGGTAAGCTGCAGGTTGAAGTCTGTATATTCACAGGAACCGTCAGGATGAACGGTGATGGTGGAGCTAAATTTTCCTATATGCTCCACAACATGGGGATTATCATCGGGAGTCTTGATCAATACTGTCACGTCTCCGTTTTTCTGATGTTTTATGCTTGTCCACGAAGCGTAATGCTCGTTGACGATAAGATGACGGAAAGGGGCCTCTCCGCTGCCGGAAAAAAGTCCGGATCCCAGTCCGAAGAAGGGGGCCAGGGCTGACTGCGTACACAAATGAAGAACGGAATCAGCCTGTTTTTGATTGCCGCGGCATTCGGCAAGAACTTCTTGTTGAATTTTGTTTGCGACTTCTTCACGCTTGGAGGATGCTGTTTTTATGCCGATGTCGACAGCATCATTGGTACCCGTTTGAATGTAAGGGGTAACTTTATAAGAAGGAAGCCCCATTGATTTGGGATAAGGCATAGATGCAAAAACTCTATGCGCGTCTGCCTTAAGAGCGTCTATGCCGCTTCTTGAGCTCCAAGGAGAAAAGCTAACTTTGGGAGGAACAAAAAAGCTGTCAAGCGTTATGATATTCAATTGCCCTTTGGCAAATTGAACAACTGACGCCAGGGGCATGACGGAGGTCAGATTCAGACAGCTGTTTTTGGCGCCGGGAACGTCGGGAATTCCAAGGTGTTTTGCTGTGTTCTCCTTAAAGGCATTCTCCAGGGCACTTTGATCCTCAGATACAACGGGCATTTCCGAATTGAAACAGCCTTGCCATATCTGAGCCATAGAAAGAGATCCTTCAGAAAACTGAGTACGAATGTCTCCCAGCTTTTGCAAAGCAAATCCGTAACCTGATGAAATGCCATGCTGATCTAATGTCAGCACAAGGGATACTTTGTCGTCGGCACTGCCTGGCAGATTCAACACGCCGTCTTTTTTCAATGCGTCAAGCTTCCCCAAGATACTGGAGGAGGCAATAAAATTTGGGGCTGTCCTAGCTAAGACTAGTGTTTAGCTTGTTTTACCCAATAAGTTAGCTGAGTTAGAAGTTGTTTATGGGTGCCTCCATTGAAGCGCCATTCGCATTCTTTGAGGAACCAGTA
>CALUPQ010000199.1 GCA_944322695.1 uncultured Mailhella sp.
TAAGCTCCGCCACGGAGCCGATATCGCCCGTGCCGGCTATGGATAGGGTGGCGAAAGCATGGCGCAGGTCATACGGGCGTAGCGGCCTTGTGATGCCCACGTCACGGCACAGCCGTCTCCAGCTTGCCGAGATTCTCTTGACCGGTTTCCCATGGAAGCTGATGACCCATGGCGAATCGCCGTCCTGCGCTTTCCAGCGTTCCAATGCATGGGAAAGGTCGGACCGCACGGGGATATAGCGCCCATCCGCACCACGGGATTTATAAGCGCAGGGCATATAAATCAGCCCAGAGGACAGATTCACTTGATTCCAGCGCAGGCGGAAAAGTTCAGAGGCTCCCACCCGTGCGCCGGTGTATAAGCCCAGAAGAATGATTCGCTGAATATGCGGCGGAGCTGCAGCATAGAGTCTGTCCAGTTCCGCTATCGTTGGGGGAGAAATGCGCCTGGACGGCGCGGCAGGCAGACGCAGACCAGACAGCGGACTTACCTTCAGCATGTTTTCCCGCACAGCCCAGTTGCAGGCTGCCCGGAGGATGCCAGCCCGACGGTTTGCCGTGCTCTGCTGAAGCCCGCGCATCCGCTGAGCCTGCATAAAGGCCTTCACGTCGTCAGGCGTCAGAGAAGCCATTTTTCGGCTTCCCATGAGCCGCCTGAGCTCACGAGCATGATATTTGTTGGCCTGGGCGGTATTAGGCCGGATGTCTGGCCGGGAAAGATAGGCTGTCAGCACTTCATCGACGGTATAGCTGGGGATGTTTGAGCGTGCCCGGCGTCGAGCTCTGGCCAGAAGTTCTTTTTCCTTATGGGCCAGTTCAGCCTGAACTCGCTCAAACGTTCTGGCTTCGTCTTCCGTGACAAAAGAGCGAACTCTCGTTTTACCGGAAACGGGATCTCGCCATTCCAAGCGCCAGGGCTTACGCTTCCATGGAAAATGTTTAATCATAGGTGCTCCTTAGTTGAAGTAAAGAATCAACTAGCAGGAATGCCTAAATTTTTGTAGTCAGGTGAGTCCTTGCGGAACGGGGGTACGATAGGTCGGTATAATGCTCCAGGTATGCCTGATATTTATGGTAGCCTGATTGCCTGCTATGAGCAGGAGCATAGTGGATTCTCAGGGGCGTTCTGGTCTGATGACGAGCATATAGCCGGATCAACTGGCGGAGCGGATGACCGTATTGTGTATTTTAACGCATCTAAATGTAACGGTGAGTATGGAGCCCAAGCAACGGTCATGCCCGCGTCCGTCGATATGGCCGTTGGTATCTATCTAGGCTGCTCTGCCGAGGTATAGACCCGCTACAAAGTCGATACTGGCGGGCATAACGGTAGATTGAGCTCCATACTGACTGTTTGCTTTAGATGCATTAATATTGATGGTTCTTATTTTTAGATTACCTGCCGAGGTATTATTTATACCCGTATTTTCTCCTGTAGCTGGATTGAATAGGACTCCGTTAGATGGAGAATCCGTAGCTGCAAAAATATTGTAAGTCGAGCCTATGATATTTGGTATTCCTGGTATATTGTATTGTCCAGTAATCCCCGCGTTCCGCAAGGGCTTATGGAGACAGACTTTCTTCTGTTATCGTACGTCCTTGCGGAACGGGGATGCCTCTGATGCGGGTGCATACCAACAGGACGCCGTGCAAAACGGCATCCAGCAAATAACATCTCGTATTTTTGGCACCGTCACCGAAAACAGTGCTGGACCAGCCGCCGTTGTCGGTAATGCAACAAGAGTGACGTCTACAGAGGCTACATCATATAATGTAGCATCCGGTAATATTCGAACCGGAGTACATGTGTGGACCGTACATCAGCGCAACGCAGAGGAAACAAGACCGTGTAACGTGAGCCTCGTTTGTGGTGTATATCTAGGCCGTACGGCCTAGATATAGCCCCACGGTCATGTCTGCGCTCTCGGGCATAACCGTGTCGGAAGCCCCGTAACACGGAGAAGCCAACGATGCATAAAGTCTAACATTCATGCCTGATAGAGTTGTTCCAGACGATGCCCCTTTAGAGCCAACTGTGTATGCATTACTGTTTTCAAAAACACCTGTCGGAGTCTTTATACTCATTTGCTCGCCGCCGTACACATCAAAAAGTTCTCCGCTCATCTGAGGTAATCCCGGCGCGTTGAATTGTCCCTGAGTCCCCGCGTTCCGCAAGGACGTACGATAACAGAAGAAAGTCTGTCTCCATAAGCCCTTGCGGAACGGGGGCACGATAGGACAGTACAATGCAGCAGGTCTCCCTGGTATCACTGGAGACTTCTATAATTTGGTAACGAATAATCCGACGAGTATTCCACAGATGGGATATGCTCACGGATGTTTTTATACCCCCGCCAAGACCAGCTTGGCTGGAAATATTACGGGTGTCACTTCCTCTGCCCAGATTGTAGTTGCAGAAACAGGAGACGGTATTCAAATGGATGCTTCTCGATCGGCTGTTGCTTATGGGGAGTCAGATACTGTGATGCCTTCCAGCGTTGACGTGACGATGGGGCTATACCTCGGCAGGACAGCCTAAATAGATACCGACAGGCATATCAGCGGAAGCGGGCATAACTGTATCTGACGCTCCATAAATATCTGAACCTAGAGACGAATCAATGACGATTCCTCCAGCATGACCTGCGGTTCCATCATGTAATGAACCTCCGCCATACATTCCGATGACATATCCTGTAGGCTTTACGATTCCAGTATGGCCAAATGTTCCTTGCTGTCCTTCAGGGAAGCCTATAGCACACCCACCTATGAATCCAGGCACCCCCGCCTGGTTGTATTTTCCAAGAGTGCTCCCGTTCCGCAAGGGCGTAAGGCGACAGGATTTTTCTTGTCTCTTTCAGCCCTTGCGGAACGGGGGAACTGCGGGGCAGTACAACTCAGCAGGTATGCCGGAACTAGAGGGGAGAATGTACGCTGGCACATACAACGATTATACCACTAGTGGAGCGTTTTATACTCAAGGCTTCCCTCATCTGATTCATACACTAAGTGAAGGCTCTATTTTTGGTGGGGAGAATTTTTATTTCAAGGCATCACGATACAATGATATTTTTGGTTCCTGTAATACCATCATGCCTGCCAGCGTTGATGTAGTCGTTGGCCTATACCTCGGAAGGACGACCTAAGTAGAGGCCGCATAATATGCTAGTATTCTCTGGCGTCACTGTATCTGCTCGTCCATATTCTACATTTGAATTCGAGGCATCAAAGTCAATACGTTCCAATGCCTCTCCGCCTTCCCATGTTTCAGCATTTATTGCCTGATTTATAAGCCTGGCAGTTGATGATAACGCTCCTGAATCTTTTGTGGAAATCCATTCTCCACCAAAATTAAACGTCAAGGAGCTTGATGGATTTGCAATTGTCCCTGTAATCCCTGGCAAACCCGCCTCTTGGTATTGTCCCACCAGCAGACGGTCCCCCGCGTTCCGCAAGGACTCACCTGACTACAAAAATTTAGGCATTCCTGCTAGTTGATTCTTTACTTCAACTAAGGAGCACCTATGATTAAACATTTT
>CALUPQ010000200.1 GCA_944322695.1 uncultured Mailhella sp.
CATCGTCTCCTCTGTCTCCCCCGAAGCTCCGAAGCCCGAAACGAAGCCCGAAACGAAGCCCGAAACGAAGGTCGACGCGAAGGTCGACACGCCGAAAACCGAAGCGAAGACCGACGCGCCGAAGGCGGACGCCGTGCAGACCGGGGCAAGGACGGATGTGAAGAGCGTCTCTTCCGCCGGCGCGGCGGGGGCGTCCAGGCTTGAGCAGGTGAACGCCGTGGTGGCGGACGTGGTGAGGGCGCGTTTCGGGGCGCTGCCGCAGCAGGAGCGCGCAAAGATTGAGGCGGACGTGAAGGAGAGGTTCGCCGCCATAAGGAATCTCGACGAACGGGTGCAGGGCGACCAGGCGCTTTTTGAGGCCGTGGATTTCTGTGCCCGGGCCATGGTGCGCCTTAGGGCCGGGCGGAACGAGGCCCCGTTCCGTTCGTTGAGCAGGGAGCTGTACGCCGAGCCGCAGAAAGGGCAGTCCATGTCTCTCATCGAGCTTCGGTCCCTGGTCGCGGGCTTGTCCACGGAAGGGCAGCTGCGCTCGGAACTTCGCGAGATGATTATATCCCTGGTGCGCCGTAACTATCCGGGCGCGGGGGATATGAACAGCGCTCTGCTTTCCTCGGCGATTCTCGACAGGCTGCCCGACGTGGTGGACCTGGCAAGACGGGTGAATTTCGACATGAGCGCGCTGCGTCGTCAGATGGATGCCCACGTGCAAAGCTGCGCGCAGGAAGCGGAGTTTGCCGTTCTGCTCAACCCGAAGCCCGAGAGGATTGTAAACGAGCGTCCTCTGAACGGAATGAACGAACTGACGCGGGCAAACATCAGGCCCGACACCATCCTGCGGCAGGGGGACAACACCTGCTTCATGCTCAGCGTGCTCAACAGCATGATGACCACGGAGCGCGGACGGGCCATGCTCGCCTCCCATCTCAATGACGACGGCACCATGACTCTGCGGCCGGAACTGGCGTCTCAGCAGACGGGAAGCGGCTTCGGATTCTCCAGACTGGAACATTCTCTTGCCGCCGCCTATCGGCTGAAGGACCGGGATTGGAGCCTCGGCGCCATGGGCATTGCGCCGGAGTTCGCAGGCTTGTTCGGCATGAAAGAAATTTACTATCGTGAAGGCTCCGAGACCCCCATGGGCTCGATTCGGAGTGCTGCGGACGCGGACACCATCAGGCAGCATCTGGAACGGGGCAACATGGTGCTGCTGTACAAGCCGCATCATTACAGGGCCGTGGTCGGCGTCAAGGGCGACCTGATTGTTCTCCGCAACTCTCTGGGCAAAGGAAGAGAGGAGGAGGTCCCCATCGAAGACCTTGCGGGCGGCTCCGTCAGCGTGATGGCGTATCCGAACTAGGGGATGAAAGAAGGGCGTCTCTGCCGGAACGCTCGGCGGGAAGGGGAGCGTTTGGACACATCTTCGTTTTATGGAAGCGATGAACGCTTGCTTCTGAGCCCTACTTGGGAGAGCGAGAAGGAATTTGTTTCGTGACACTCGGGTATAGAACGTTTTTTTTATGATGGGGATACGCGCCGTTTTTCTATTCCTGATGGCATGTATGGAAAGTGTTCCGGTCATGAAAAAGGATAAAGATAATTTTTAGGGGAGGGGAATAGTTGTCCTATGGAGAGTCATCTTACGATTATTGCCCTGTATGCGGGAGGGCTCTGAATGGCACGTATGTGACCGAAGAAATGTATGGCGTCTCTCGTGAAAATGAGATGTTTTTGCTGATTTATGGAATATGAGAATAGCAAGACTCTGTATCGTGGCGGATACAGAGTCTTTTTTATAAAAAGAGAGTCTGTCGAATGAAAGATTGATATTTAAGTGTTATATATGTATAAATAGCTTTATGTGATTAATTTTTTTTGTTTGTTTATATTATTTTTATTACATGCGAAATAGTCTTTTCCATGGATGAATTAATAATGTTTTTCTTTTAGTAATGGTATTCGCTATCTTTTCAAATTCAAAATCCTTAAACCATTGAAGCTCAGGATATTGAAGTATGATGTTATTTGCATTGAAAGAATTCCAAATTTCTATATAATTTCCTATTAATATAAAATAATATAGATTTTTAGTTTTTTTATGTAGCTTATTTTTTATAAGAATCATGTTTTGAGCATTGTAGTGTAGGCCGAAATCATCTGGATTAGCTCCAGCTGAAATGATTCCAAGAATGGTTCTTAAACATTTTTCACAGGTGTTACAATTTTTTCCTCCTGATGACTCCCAGCATACATGCAATTGAATATTTTTATGAGTCTTTTTAGTAAAAGAGACAATACATTCTATTTTATCCTGACGACTCATCTCAAAGCTGTCATGAATGACCTGTGTACCTGCAAAGCGAACTTTTCCATCAATGGAGGGATGACTTGCACAGGTCAGCCCCTGAATGATATCCTTGCTTGAGCGCGAACTTGCTATATAGACGGAAGGAGAATCATATATCCATGTTATTGGTGCGGCATGTCCGATAATTCCTATACCGTGTTGAAAGCCTCTCCACCAGCCGTCTCCAGAGGACGTAACGATTGTTGACAGGAGACCCTCATTTAAAAACGAGCGGAAATTGCTTTTGACTTTCACAACGTCCAAGCCGAAGGCGGAAGCGGTCATCGTTGCGTGTTCTGAAACGTTAAGCCAGCCTTCACGGTCATTGAAAAAGACGTCACTGCCCCAGATTGTCACCATAACCGGTTTTTCCTGAAGATGGCGAATCAGAGTGTTGTGGGCATCAACGCCTCCGCTGAAAAAGGCGACAGGTCTGCCTTCGGATTTTTTTGTGTTCCTAGTGATGCGGCGGGGAGTTACCTTTCCACGAAAAGATATCATGGGGTACATCTCTTCATAACCGCGTTTGATTTCCGGAATGGATTTATAGAAATCTTCATCTATTTCAGGAAGTATGATTTCAGCATCCAGAACCCAGGCGATGGGAAGAATGTTTGTCAAAAATGGAATGACCAGAATAGAGTCTGGGACGATGGAAATATCTCGGTCGTATTCAATAAAAAATTCCGAACCGAAATGAAAGTATGGAAGAAGCCTTCGGGATGTCCCGAAATCAAACCAGACTCTGTTCTGAGTTTTTTCCAGTTTAAATAATTCGATACTCACTTTTTCAGGCTCACTTTTTTTAAGTTTGTCATAGAACGGGCATAAACTCCTGACAGCTTGCCATAGTTGTTATCAATCATATGGACACGCTTTCCGATAAGCGCCGCAGCAATTGCAACATGCAGTCTGTCGGTGTGAATTTCTTCATAGCGGCTGACGGTTGCCAGCATGAGTTTTGCTCCGAAAAGCGCTTCCTCTCGGGTGGGCAGGCTGCTTCCAAACAGGTTGGAAAGGTCGAGGTCGCTGTGTCTGGAGGCTACCGCTTCGGAATCGGTACGCATCATGTGAACGGTATGGTAGGAGGGAATGCTGAATGCCTTTTGCAGGGCATGTGCCATGACCGGTGTCAGTGTTGGACAATATTCGCGCAGAATGTTGTCCGTCGCCCGGAACGCCATGTCGTGGTCAAGCAGTACTTTTGCATTATGGGTGGAGTCCTTCATGTATGCGAAACTTTTCTCTTCGCGGCAGAAGATGACAAAACGTTCATCTACAGCGGCGGTCAGTTCAGGGCAGTCATGGAAGGAGCTTGGCAAAATAGTTACATGAGCGGCTTGAGCAAATAAAGGAAGAAATTGTCTGCTCCATACGTTTCTGTAATTGGGAATCCAGATGCCACCTCCACCATAAACGATGTTGGGGAGTACTTTTTTTCCATCCCATAGTTCATAGCGCAACTGATGCTTATCGAAGAAATCCAAGGTTGCTTTTGATAAAAGCATGTCGCCGCAGTTGCCGGGGTCAGGAATAAAGGTGAATGGTTCGACCTTATGCAGCTCGGACAGGAGAACTGTGTCGTCAATATCTAAAGAGGTGATGGAGTGTAGGGCGAGAGTCTGTTCAAAAAGTGCGTTTCCTAATCTTGTCATTACTTTATTTTTATCTGTAAAGTGATTTTTTATATGTATTAGTCCTAATATATTTAAAAAATATTTAGAATTTTTTTTTGATAACGAAATAATTGGAAGAAATCCAAACAGTCTTCCAAGTTTCTTTTTGTTTTTATAACGAGTGGTCCATAGAGGTATATGTCCAAATAATTTTATTTTTTGGTACTTATAGTCATCCTCAATGAAAATGCATTTTCCCATAATACGGCGTGTCCGACTCAGACCGGAACTGCGGATTAAATCAAAAAGTCTTCTCTGATAATAAGGAAAATCATAAGGTGTAAGATTCTTCAGACGAATAAAGTTATTTATTTTTTCATGTAGCTGAGCTTGTCTGTCGGACGGGGCCCTTTTCAATGCCGTGTAAAAGGCGTCAAGAAGAAAGTCCAGAGCATCTTCTCTAGCCTGCCATTTTTTTCTTTTTATTACTTCATCATAATAGGCAAAGGCAACGTCCAGAATTTCCGTGCAATGCTCAGATTGCTTGGATGAAATTTTGGCCATAATCGATTGAGGATGCTGACGATACCAGTAGAGAGCTTCATTGACCCATGAAATTTTTTTTGCATACAGGCAGTATATTCGCCACCAGAAATGGTCTTCGTTATATAGGCCGTCTGGGAATAATAAGTTGTTATTTATAATAATATCTCTTTTGAATATTTTATTCCACACAACAACACTTGTATTGATGATTATTTCTTCTGTAATAAATTCAGATTTATTATTATGTATATTCCAATATTTATTATTTTTTGAATATTTTGTTCTTATTTTGTCGTAAAAGACAATTGTTCCGCATATGGCAATATCAGTATTATTGTCTTTGATAGAAGATACCATTTTTAGGCAGTAGTCGGGCTCGACGGCGTCATCGCTATCAACGAATAAAAGCAGAGGGGCGGAGCTGGCTTTGATACCAGAGTTTCTTGCAGAGGACAATCCTCTGTTTTCTGTATGGTGGATGATTTTGAATCTGGCATCACGGGAAGCATAGTTTTCAGCGATTTTCATGGACGAATCCGTGCCGCAATCATCCACAATAATGACTTCGATATCTTTTAGAGTTTGTTCTTCAAGAGAGTGAAGACAGTCGTCGATGTACTTTTCGACATTGTACACAGGAACGATGACAGATACTTGATATGTTTTCATGTTTTTTTTCCTGAGGGAATTGAAAGAAGATGGATTTGGGGAGATGCTGAAAACGAGTGGTGATATACCGCGTCGCTTTATGTGTCGCAGGAATCACGCAAAAGGGAAAGCTGACCAGGCTGGTAATGTCCTAGGATACTTTTCAGGTCACTTTCACTTATGCCGATACTCATAAGAAAACTGGCAAAGGTGTGACGCAGGTCCTGTAACCGCAGGGTAGGTCTGCCTATTTGTGTTCTCAGATTGTTCCAATCTTTCCATACCCCCAACATCTGCTTTCCTCTGGGGCTGGAGACAAGCCAGGGGATTCCTTCCCGCCGCGGAAGCCGTTGAATGAGCGTTACAGCTTTTTGGTTGAGCGGAATGAGGCGGGGGCGTCCGGTAAAGGTCTTATCAGTAGTAAGTATTCTGCGTTTTAAATCGAGGTCTTCCCATCGTGCATGGGTTAGCTCGGAGCGACTTGCACCTGTTAGCAGAAGTAGATGAATGAAGACATATGGAGGATAGTCAGGTTTTTCTTCCAGCAGACGGATGAGATTCAGCGCCTCGGTTGTTGTCAGAATTTCCGGTTTCGACTGGACCCGGCGTATATGGAATTGCTTGAATTTCCCATTATCCGCCAGTACTCCCCAGTGACAGGCACAGTTCAGTATATACTTGACGATACTGAGAAGACGATGGCAGCTATTAGGATGAAGGCCGCATATCTGAAGAGTTTCAATCCATTGCGTAAGGACGATGTCTGAAATATCTCTCAGACCGTAGGCTCCCAGATGGGGAAGAATATGATGACGAAGGTGGCGTTCATCCGTTTTCCAGCTGCGCTTCGTTTGTCTTGCATAAGGAAGATAATAGCGTTCAGTGAAGTCGCTGAACGTCATATCTTCGTTCCGCTCCAGTTTCGGCACGGATTCAAAACAGTACTCAGACATGGCAGAACTCCCTGAGCTTGCCATGAGCGAGTTGAAGACAGTGAAAAAAAATACACTGAAAATATTTCAGTGAGCACTGGACAAAGGGAAATGGAGTTGGGAGCCTATTCCTTAAAGGAAGGAAGGAAGGAAGGAAGGAAGGAAGGAAGGAAGGAAGGAAGGAAGGAAGGTCCTGCCGAATGTTTTGGTCAAGAGCCAATGTTTAGTGTTTTCTTTGAGCGGGGTCATGTGTTTTCCTGTATAAAGTACAACTGTCCGTTGATGAATTATACTATGCAGATAAAAAATTTGTAACCAACCGCTCACAGGAGAGTGGAGATGGTAGCCTTGGACGAGTGATAACGAATATGTGCGGAAAGTCTTCTTGTTTTCCTGCGGATTGAGATGAGCTCCAGTCTCAGCCTTTATTATGTGTTAAACGGATTGCATTGGAAAAAAGAAAATTATCTATGTAAAATCAGGTTAATACACAATGGTCCGGCCACAGACTGACATTATGTTTGCCGGCTACCAAAAAACTCATGTAACACAAGCATAGATTCCGTAATTTTGTCAATAAGCAGCAATAAGCTGGCAAATATGAGTTCTGTAGAATTCAGTAAAAGCCAGCGCTTTGCCCGAGAGGTGGCGATGGGCCTCTTTTCAGCCCTTCATCCTCTGTATGGTGCTGGTGGTGGAATAGCCTTCCAGCCGCGAGAGGGTGACGGCCTTTCCGCCGTAGCTTTCCACGAACTGCGCCTCGGGCCAGCGGTCGATGGTGTAGCCTTCCTTGAGAATGA
>CALUPQ010000201.1 GCA_944322695.1 uncultured Mailhella sp.
CGTGCATGGGAATCCGAGTTTCACACAAGGTTATTTTCTTTGATTTCCTTAATTAATCGATCCAACCGTCCTTTCCGCATATTCTTTTTCACTTCGCATTCCCAAACAATCAAAATCCTCCAGCCCATTTCTGTAAGTTATCTATAATTCTTCTAATCCCGATCCACAATACGATTAATCTTCGGTATCCAGAATTCAGTGATAGAAGCGGGCCATACAAACCGACCGCAGTCATGTTTATGCCAAAAACAGCCATTTACAAAAATCACGGTATGATATTTAGGCAAAACAATATCAGGGCATCCCGGCAAGGTTCGAACATTTTTTCTGTCTCGAAAGCCTTTAGAAAACAAATACTTCCTAACAATCTCTTCTGGCCTTGAATTCGTGCTTCGAATATGTGACATATTTTTACTGCGAACTTCCTTTGAGTGATTATCAGCCATTTTCTTGTTTTGCCTCACGAAGCTTTTTTCCTAAAGTTGCCGCAAGCTGCTTAGCAATCGCCTTTGCCATAATCGGAGGTACGGCATTTCCTACCTGCTGATATTGCTTATCTTTAGATCCGCAAAATACAAAGCTATCAGGGAATGTCTGCAGCCGTGCCGCTTCTCGAATGCTGATTGCTCGATCAAGAGTAGGATGAATCCACATAGACTTTCGAACATTAAGCACACTTCCGCTTGGTTCATTATAGTTTAACCGCAAGTAAATTGTATTTTGAGTTCTTTTCACATCAGTATAGGTATTGATTTTAAGCGAGTCATCTAAACTATGGAAATTTTCTCCCTGATGCAGCGCTTTGAACCTTGCCATTGCTATATCAGTCGTTTTAGTAATGATGTGGTTCTTCAGAATATTTGTGTCCCTCAGCTGCTGTGCAACTGAACTCAATTGATTTTTATGCTCCAATGGAATCCCTTTCTCATCGTCTGCTAAATTATATACAGGAGGGACATCTTCCAAATCAAAAATTGCATCGCGAACAGTTTTATAGTGTCTATTTTTAATCTTTCTGGAAGGCAGAAAAACCACAGTGGAAATACTTTTCTTAATTCCTATAACAACAAAGCGTTCTCTTTTCTGAGGCGCCCCAAAATCTGCGGCACACAAAACGCCGCTATTAATCACATATCCATCTTCTCCGGATGTCAGAATACTTTTTAGATAATCAAAAACCGCAAATGACCGAATATTTGCCAGGAGCCCATCTTTTTCTGTATATTTATATGAATCCACATGGATATGGTTATCAAAAATTTCCTTTGCCTTACTTAGCATGCGCTGAATCATAATAGCTGGCTCAATTAAGGAGTGGATTCTATCCGCTTCAAGAGCACCATCAAAATAATCCATAATCGCCTGAAATGCATCTCTAGATTTCTGCGAAATATAGTTGTCTGTATCGCCTTTAATATAAGCTTGAGCGATTTTGGTAAGCTTACACCGGTGTTTTTCCAAAGATTTTTTCATCTTATCGGTATTTTTTTCACCTTTGTAAATAATATTCAGTTCCCGATAGTGACTTTCAGGCCAAAGCCTCTGCTGGAGCAAATCCAAATTCTGAACTGCCTCCAATGCACCGTCAAACATAAATTCTGCCTTCAGCAAGCGCAGCGGCGTGTTTTTATTCGGGATCTGATACTTCTTTACAATATCCAGATCTGCCTCCTCCATATAAAACCGATGAACGTCAGAGCGAAGCATACTAACATTTTCCATCACAAACGCTTTGGGCTGCAGCTCTCTAATTGCTCGAATATACTGCTTTACCAGCATATTATTCTGGCTGATTGCATGGTTCTTCTGCCGATTTGCATTTGAAAACCCTTGACAGGGAGGACCGCCAATGACAACATCTATGGTTCCATATCTCCTCTGTATATCCGCATAATCTGCATTGCAGACATCTCCCTGCAGCTCGACATTTGGATGGTTGTGATGGTAAGTCGCCTGCATGTGCGGTTCCCGCTCAAAAGCAACTTTTATATCATATTTTCCTGTCTGCATAAAGCCTAAACTCAATCCGCCAGCCCCTGCAAACAGATCCACTACTTAATATGGCATTTCTCTCAATTCTCCCGCTTTTTTGTTTTTATTTCATAACGGCTCTGAAGCAATTCCCAGCAATCTTCCTTTTTGCACCACTGTCCAATATTCACGCCCGGAACTGTAGGATTTTGAAAATGCTCCCACACAAAATAGGCTAGCTCTTCTATGACTCTTGCCGTCTCAGCATTGATTGTCTGGTGATTCCAGATTTCCTGCGAGTTGATTAAATCCGAATGATATTTCCCAATCAGCGCCACGGTGTAATAGTCTTGCTGAGCTTTAAAGCCGCCAAATTTCAAGCTTTTGATAATTTCATCACAGGTATTGAACAATATCACCTTAGAAATCATGTCAATGTAGCTCTGTTCAGATGGCTCAGGGAATTTACCCTTGGAGACCATATCCGAGAAATAGACAAAGCTGGTTTCCAGACCTTTGCTGACAATATACGGATAGCCCTGATAAGACATCACACATTTGGCTGCTACAGTTTTAGAAATGCAGCGATTCTTCGGACAACGGCTCTTGAATTCCTTTTTAGCCGCTGCGGTTGGCTGCCGACTCAATTCAACTAAATACTGTCCTCTGGCTCT
>CALUPQ010000202.1 GCA_944322695.1 uncultured Mailhella sp.
TCTGAAATGTCGTGTCTGCTCATGCCAGACATCAAAACAACAGAAAGAAGAAAAGTCGAGAACTTATTTAGAGACAGCCCCTAGAGCAATCCCTAGGTGTGCAGTCCCACATTATAATAGTATAGAAATGCCAGTTTTCTTCAAGGAGAAATTATGGGGCAAATACTCCACGGTTGCGCCGTACGACTGAGGCAGTGCGTCGAGCAATACAAAAATAGTCAAGAGAACATAAAAACGCTGGCTGCCAGGTATTCCATTACCCCTAAAACAGTGGTCAAATGGAAAAAGCGTATAACAGTACATTATGCTCCCATGTCCCCAAAGAGCCTGCATCTACGGTTTTGACCAAAGTCGAAGAATCTTCGATCGTGGCCTTCCGCAAGCATACCTTGTTGCCCCTTGATGACTGCCTTTACGCCTTGCAGGATCCAGTCTCCGGCTGACATGTTCCTCATTGCATCGTTGCCTGCAACGCCATGGCATCAGCCGTCTTCCAAGGGATGAGAGCAATAACAGGGAGAAGAAAAAATTCAAAGCTTATCCTATGGGCTTTTTTCATATTGATATTGCTGAAGTCAGGACAGATGAGGGTAAACTTTATCTTTTTGTAACTATCGATCGCACATCAAAGTTTGTCATGGCGAAGCTGACCGGCAGGGCAACTATGCTGGAGGCTCAAGCATTGATCGAAGAGCTGGTAGCCGCTGTCCCGTATAACATACATACCATTTGCTGATACCACGAAAAATCGTACAGGTCCGACGGCTATGTATCGGGGACATCCCTTTGATCGGACTTGTCGCAAGTATGGTATCGAACATCGTCTGAGCAGACCGAATCATCCCTGGACGAATGGTCAGGTAGAACGGATGAACAGGATACTGTAAAGATACCACAGTCAATCGCTATTTTTATCAGAGCCATGCTCGTCTTCTGGGTCACCTGCAATCATTTGTGAATGCCTACAATTTTGCCAAGAGGCTGAAGACGTTACGAGGACTGCCCCTCTTACGAATTTATCGTGAAAAAGTAGACAGAAAAGCTTGAGCTTTTCTATACAAAGCCAGACCGATCTCACATCAGTACTGTACATCTAATATCTTCCATTTAACACCAAAGAATAGTTCCATTTTCATAATTGGAACTATCTGATTTTGATGGCGTATATCCATTTTTAGTTTCAAAAATTTCATGAATTTCTTTATACTCTACCCCATTAGGGCAGAGTTCTTCTATGAGTCTTTCCAGTTTGCTCATGCGTCTTTTCATGTCGGGCAGGGGCGCGGCAGGAGTCTTTTTTTTCAGGAGTCGACATATCCAGAAGAGCGCCTTACTTGCAGGAAACGTTTTTCATGATTTATCCTCTGGTGTATCCTTCGTAGTAGTAGGACTGTTCTATCCCCTTAAAGATAACTTCACGGTCGTCCGTCTTGTCGGTCAGGTTCGGCTGTATGAGGACACGGAGTTCAAGGTCATTGATGGGGCTTCGTTCCATCGCTTGAAGATACTTGTTCTTATCAATGTTCCGCCAGTCCACCACTCGCAGAAGATTCTTTTTAAGCATCATATCCAGCCAGATTCGTGTGGCTCGTCCGTTCCCTTCCATAAAGGGGTGAGCGATATTCATTTCCACATACTTGGCTATAATGTCCTCAAAAGTTGCTTCGGACATCTTCTCAATCGCCGCCAACGCTTCTTTTAAATAGAGGCAGTTGGCGAAGCGGAAATTGCCCTTGGAAATATTGACTTCCCGTATCTTCCCGGCAAAGTCGTAAAGACCGCCGAACAGATAGGCGTGTATCTGTTGAAGTCCTTTTGTCGTGCCGACTTCTATCTTCTCAATGTCGCCGCTCTCGTAAAGGCGGTGGGCGTTGGCAAGGCTTATCTCGTCAATTTTCATAGCGTCTTGCTCTCTTTGGAGTGGTTGTTTCAAAGAACACAACAACCACTTTTCGCTTTTTAAAAATATCTGGGTGAGGATTAGCACATTTTTGTACCTACCACTTTTAGCCTTCAATCTCCGCGATAATCTTATCAATCTTGGCATGAAGCACGGCTTCACGGGCAACGATTTCTTTTATCTGCCTGTTGAGTTCGCGGATATCCACAACTTCACACTTGTCTTCCTGCTCCATATATATCGTCAAACAACCCCTTGAAGTTGTCTTCACTTGCCGCACCGACGGCGGAGGCTTCAATGTGCTTGAAAGACTGTTCCAACGTTTCGTTCAGGTTGTCATCAAGGCTGGCTCGGCGGCAGACATTGGCAAAGAGTTCGTTCGGAAGGATGAAAAAACTTAGTGGAGATCATTTCTTCACGGGCGGCTTCGGCTTTTTCGTCAGACATATTTACATAGTCAAAACCTTCAAAGTCCGCTTCCACCATGCGGCATTGAAGTAAGCCGTCAGGTTCTCGGAGATATACCGATAGAAGAGCATAGTAAGGACATACTGCTTGAAGTCCCAGCCATTCACGCTTTCACGAAGGTCGTTAGCGATATTTCATATCACACGATGGAGTTCTGCTCTTTCCTATTCTTTCTTATTGTCTGCCATTGTATGCGGTCTCCTGCCGAAATCTAGTTGGACCTTTGGAGAATACCAAGGGGAAGCGAGAACTTCAACGAAATAAGAGGGGAAAACGATAAAATAGATTGGATAAATATAATAAAATCAACAAAAAAGATAATTTATGCCAAAGAAGAAACTTCAATTTTTAGTAACCGAAGATATTTTCAATCAGTTTGAGGCAATCCGAAAAAACAGATTTTCAAGCACGGCTAAACAAACACTTCTCCATTCTATATTCAGTGAATGGTTAGCTTATCAGCAAAGAGGAAATAGATCATGAACGTTTTAAAAAAATACTTTGAAAGTACAAATCAACACAGACAATATTTTCTTACCGAAAGGAACAACTACAAAGAAGGATCTATTCTTCAATTTTGGTATATTGTAGACCAAGATTCTCCAGGAGTAAAAAAGTTCGTTCGGGGGTTATCGGCTCTTATGGATGAATGCTTTCCAAGCGAACGCAAAGATACCGACACGGTTGAAAGTGATAACTCTTCTCTCGTTCATAAGTACATTTGCGTGACACACGAAGGGGCATATGAAAACCGTTCTTGAAATCAAATATAATCAAAATATGCCCGATATTCTTAAGACGGTGGCGAAGATACGAGCCATCCTCAAAGGGTTGAGAGGCTCTTATAAAATATACGAAACAAATAATTCCATTGAGGTTATGAAATAATGATAGATCACAAAAAGTTGAGAGAACGCTTGAGTAAAAAGTTGGATATGGCTTTGGAAATAGCCAAAGTCAGACAGGAAGTTTGGGACGCTCTCACCCTAGAAAAAGATGATAGTCGCTCTTGGGATGAAATAGATTTTGCCAAGAGTTTTCTTCTCTTTGAATGCACCAACTACATAGACGAATTGATAAAGAATGAATCTCAAAGATAAAAAAAAGGGCTATGTGCCAATCACATAGCCCTTTTCTCATCGGCGAAGACAGTCTTCATAACTTTCTCCTTCTATGCCGATAGAAATAAACCTCATAACTGTGGAGGTTGGGGAACATCCCCCCATTTTGTCCTTTTCCGGTTTTCAATTTCTACATTGCGAAAGCGTATTCCGTGAAGGAGTCCTCCGGTACTTCATCAAAGACAAAGCGAGAGACGGGAGTTGTAACGGCGTCTTCTTCCACGACATCGGTATCGGGCATCGTCAGACAGATACAGCGTTCAATCTTACCATCATTGTCGGGGAAAGGACGCTTGATGTCGTTTCTATCTTTCTCGTGAACAAGCATACCAGCCTTTTTCAATGCATTGAAAACTAACTTTTGGTTATCGCTCTTTGCCACTTCCGAGAAAAACACTTCCTTCCGCATATAGTATTCTTGTCTGCCGTTGGACTTGCGATGGTACCCGATACGCTTATTTCCTAGAAGTACCCCACAATCATCTTCAAAGTAGTGCTTTCCGTAGAGAGAAAGATATTTTTTTACTTCTTTGACCACCTTGTCTTCTTCACTAGACCCGATAGTTCCACGCTTTTCCAGCCAGAGGTCACAGACGGTCTTCACACACTTAGCAATATCCATTTCCGAAGGAAGAAGGCGCATCTCTTGAGCAAACTTTCCGGCGTGCTGAATGAGAGCGAATATTTTGGCGGCACGTTTTACTTGTCCATCCGCATCGACGGGGACGAGATTGCCAGCCAAGGCTTCTATCCAATCGGGGAGATTGGCGATGAGCCGGTCATGGTGCTTGACGAGGTATTCCACGAACTTCTTTCCGGCGAAACCGTAGTTTTTTGTGGTGATATGCTTTACCGCATCAGCGAGTTTTCCAGCATCGGTATAGCCGTGGAGGTTACTCACCATTGTAGGTTCAACCGGGATGTCTAGAAATCGTACCAATTGCCCGCCCTTGACTTCTTCGTCCTGGGTCATCTTGCATGAGAGACTTTCCTCACCGGAAGAGAGAGCGAGCGTGAGCCACTTCTTACCTTCCTTGATGTCGCCATTACGGTTGGCTCGTCCCTTTCCTTCTCCATTGGCGATCATGTAGGCGATGTTGCCGAGAGCCTTACCATTGACCTGACTGATTTCGTCAAGGATAAGAAGGTTATCATTTGAGAGCATCGCCACGCTTTCAAGAGCATTGTCCGTTACACGCCACGATCCTTTATGGTCTCGGCTCCCCCAGACTGAGGCAGCGAGTTCAAGGCAAGTCGTCTTGCCGCAGGAACTCACACCTTGAAAGTGGAGACACGCGCCTGTATCAATCCCCGCCAAACGCATCATAGGTCCGGCGAAAGCGGTAGTGAGAGCGAACTCAAAGGGGATGTTTCCAACCGCATATTGGGCAACCTTATTCCATTCTTCTTCCGAGCCTCCTTCGGTGTAGAGATTACGCCCGTTCAATGGGATTTGAGCCACGATATCACCATCGCCAATAACTTCCTTGGGGAAGACGTAGGAATTGCCGTACCAACCAATCTTGCGAGGGAATGACAGTATTTTTTCAGAGTTCAGTTCCCCCATCTCGCATAAGAAATCTTGTATGAAAGAGCGATACTTCGGATTGACAACGTAACCCTTGTCCGAGAGGTCTTCCGCCCATTCGTTTCCTGGCTTGTGGAGGGTACTAAATAGCACTAGATGACGACGAGTAAGCCCATCGGGAGACTTCCATTCAAGCAGTACGCCCCAGCCGTTAGAGTTCTCATCACACCCGATGCCGAGGAAAGTTATCGGGCTGCCGATGCGGATCTGTTCGTATTCTCCGGCTCTATTTTTCTCAATCTTGAAAAGTCCCTTGGCGTTACTCACATAATTTTGGGGATACTTAATCCCGTCCTGTTCCATAGGTCCAATATTCATTTCCTCTGCCATAGTGTCAAAATCCTTCTTTTTGGTAATTTTCTTGGGAGACTTTACTCCTGCGTTCTTGGCGGATTTGATTGTACGTTCTACTTCGGCCTTGTCCGCCATCAGACCGTTCGTATAACAAGCACCAATGAGAGCAGAATAGACTTCGTATTCGTCAAAGGTGCCGCCAGAGACATAGCCGTAAAGATTAGCCGCCACACGAAAGAGCGTATGATTGCGCTCACCTTCGGAGGCATCAGAGAGAGCCTTGATTTCGTTTTCAAGGATGCTCTTCTTGTAGGCTTCGGGGTTGCTAACCGCACGCTCTGAACCGTCAGAGTAGGTAACGCCGCCCATAGACATAGTAGGGACTTCTTTCGTCTCTACTAGCCCCAGGAGCCATTCGGGAGCATCTACAATGTCGGCATCTTTGATGACCCAATAGGACTTACCATCGGCACGGACAGATGGAGCGGCGATGACATAGCCGCCGTCGCCACGGATATCCAAGCCTTTGCCTACCCGTCCAGCAGAGTTCTTGATTGTGCGACTTTCGGGATAACGAAAGTAAAAGTGTCTTCCGCCAGAGGCAGTCTCAACCTGATAGGTATCAGGGAGTTTGCCGTGCTCGGCTTCCAGTGCCGAAAGCGTAACGTAGCCGTTTGTGTCACCATGTGTATCCACATCCAGCACGAACAGGCTAGAAACTTTTCCTGTAGCGATGCCAAGCATTGCGTTGGGGAAGATAGCCCACCATTCCTTGATTTGTGCGACATCGGTAGTCGCTTCCTTGTGCCCGTGGGCGTTCAGAGGGCTTTTAGTTTTAGGATTACAGGGAAAAACAGGGATACCCTTTTCAGCACAGTCCAGTGCCATGGCTAAAGTTAATTGTGAATCATTCATTTTTGAATTCTCCTATTATAAATTAGATTTTTAAAATAGGAGACAACAAGTCATCAAAAAGGCGATTTCACGCCAAGAATTGTGAGGGGAAGATACTTTCTTATCTTTGGGTATTCTCCAAAATGATAAAATGTTGTTCCTATTGCTTGTTCTATTTAGATAAGTTTGATAACTTTTATCTATTTGTTGAAAAAAGATTTTAATTCACTCTTTCTGTTTTCAAATATCAGTTGAATAATTTAGCGTAATTATCAGACTACAATTTATGCCGTAGATTTTTCATGGATATTCTCCTCATTTATTAGTTATCTTTCATTGCCTCTATTTTCGTGGAAGTGTTGTTGTAGGACACAAAAAAACTCCCGATTTTACGACTTCTGGTTCGCAAAACGGGAGCAAATTAGACACATATGTAATTATATAATCATATTTACAATATGTATGTTGCTCAAATTTGCGAAATATAAATGTTATTTTTTTATTTTACAAGTTCATTATTCATAATATGAACTTGTATATTATACACATTTTAGTAAAAATATAAAATACTTTTTGTTGTTTTTTGAGTTTTGATTCGGTTTATTCACACATCGTGACAACCAAATCAACAAATATATAATACCAAAATAAAACACTAATGTCAATACATTTTTAAACTTTTTATTGAAAATACCAACTAAACTTTACTCGTGAAGTCACCAGTATAAGAAAACTATAGTCCTATTTTACATGGTTAGGCAATCTTTCTCATTGTTTTTTACAGCCAGATGAAGTACTCCCCCACTTCATCTCTTTTCTCTCCCCAGTCTCCCCAATTAGCAAGAAAAATTGGGGAGGAAAGAACTGGCTAGTACCAACGATTTGAGAGCGTTCTCCCCACTTTCCCCAAAAAACCCAGTATCTTTTAAGTAATAATTAAATGGCTGGTTACTGTATGTTCTAATCCCACGGGAAGCATAACTCGTTAAAAATATATATTACCCCCAAAAAAATTGGGGAATTGGGGAGAAATCCCGTATTCCGTTGTGTCACAACGGTTTTTAGTGTCCCAATTTTTTATTGGCATTGGGGAAAAGTGGGGATGAAGGCATCATTTTTGGGGAGAAGTCAAGGGGCTTACGACAAATCTCCCTGATGCGTGCGCTTCTCCCCTACAAGGTGCCAATCAAAGGTACACTTTCAACGTACTCCCTTCCCATCCCTTTTCGCCGTCAGAAAACTTGTGTCGTTTCGTATACTTGACATTTTCAATAAAAGATTTAGACCTTTTCTTGACAGATAAATCCCAGACAGAGAGAAAGAGAATGAGCGGCAAGCAGATTGGCTATATCCGAGTTTCTTCCGTAGATCAGAACACCGAGAGACAACTTCACGGCGTCGCGTTGGACAAGGTGTACGAGGACAA
>CALUPQ010000203.1 GCA_944322695.1 uncultured Mailhella sp.
TCGTATATTCTTTGACCGTTCTCTTATCGAGCATGATATCCTCTTGCTCCTGTTCTCTTATATATTTCCTGATTGTCGCTTCGTTCAAACCTACTGTGCTGACGTAATACCCCACGCTCCAGAATCTCCGATTGCCATACCGATATTTCAGCTGAGAAAATTTATCAAAAATCATCAGTGAGCTTTTACCCTTTATATAGCCCATAACCGACGATATCACATACTTTGGCGGTATCATGACAAGCATATGTACATGGTCTATCATCATATGTCCCTCTATAATTTCAATTCCCTTGTAATTACAAAGCTGTCGTATTATTTTTCCTATTTCTTCACGGTATTGCCCGTAAATCACTTTTCTCCTATACTTCGGCGTGAAGACAATATGGTACCTGCATAGCCATTTCGTCTGTGCCAGATTTTGTTCTTTCGCCATAAAAAAAAACCCCTTTGCGATGTGGCCGGGAGCCTGAACAACTTCGTCTTATCGAAAAGGTGTTTTTTTATGTATAACCGTTTTGGGTTCCACCCGCTTAGCGGGTGGTTTTCTGTTTCGGTCGCTTCCGCTCCCTCAACTGCCTGAAGGCCTTAATATAAAAAGCCCCCTGTCTCCAGGGGGCTTTTTTCCTCAGGAAAGGAATCAGTTCTCCCACTTGCCTTTCACATAGCGGGGAAGTTCCGTAAGCTTACGTATCTTTACACAGCGGAACTGGCCGCTGGTTGCTTCCGAGCGGGTATTGCCTTCGCTTTCGAAGGTAAGCTCCTCATAGCGGAGCGTGGCAACATAATCAAAATGCTTGCTGTTGCTCTTGCGCATCTGAGCTTTGGCCGTCCGCTGATTGATTTCGGTAAAGGTCGCAATATATTTGGAACCTCTTTTGAATACCTGCGGGCGGGCACGGTTGACCGTCATGCGCTTGTTGGCCTTGGTGACGTACTGAAGAACAAAAGCGTCAAGGTCGGCCTGAATTTTGGATTCGTTCACCGCGAAGGAATTCGCGGGAGTCATAAGGAGAAGACCGCAAAATGCGATGCCCATCCAGGATTTACGAAACATGAAGGAAGCTCCGTTCTTGCCGGAGAGGCCCGGACGTGCCGGGCCTCTCGAAATACACTTATTGACTACTAGTTGAAGAGAAGTTCCACGCGACGGTTCAGATAGCGGCCTTCTTCGGTAGCGTTGTCGTACTTGAAGGACTTGCCCATACCGACGGCGGTCAGCTTGGAAGCGGGAACGCCCTGCTGCACAAGGTAAGCCTTAACAGCGTTGGCGCGGTTCTGGGAGAGAACCTTGTTGTAGGCGTCGGTACCGACGGAGTCGGTCCAGCCTTCGAGGGTCACGTGCACGTTCTTTTCCTTGAGAACAACGGCAGCTTCGTCGAGGATGCCCTGAGCCTTGGCGTCAAGAGCATAGGAGTCGAAAGCGAAGTTGACGCCGTGCAGCACGAGAGCTTCTTCAGCAGCGCCGGTGTAGAACACGTCGGCAACGAACTGGTTCAGGGCGTTCTGGTCGGCCAGAAGGTCGGCACCCTTCACGGAAACGGAGCAGGAGTTCAGGCCGGCAATCTTGTCGAGGACAGCCTGACCTTCTTCAGTGTCGGCAAAGGAAATGACATGGAAGCAGATGCCGGGCTGAGCCTGATAGATGGCAGCAGCTTCGGCAACAGGGTCGATACCGGTGTTGTTGGCACCGTCGGAAGCAAGGACGATGGCGGTAGGACGGGCCATGGAGGCATAGTCACCGGAGTTGGCGGCGAAGCCGTCACCCATGGGGGTCATACGGCCGAAAATAACGCCTTCGCTCTTCAGAGAGGCAATACCGTCAGCCGTAGCGGAACGGTTCCAGTCGCCATATTCCACAACCTTGCCGGCAGGAGCAATGGTGTGCACGGAAGCCTTGTAGCCGAGGTCCGGAATGGCTTCGTTCACAGCGGCAAGCACCTGCTTGGCAGCAGCAGCCTTGGTCATCTTGAGTTCAGGGGCCTGCATCATCATAGAGCCGGACTGGTCGGCCAGCAGGTCAAAGCTGTCCACCTTACGAACCAAGTCCGCAGCCTGAGCAGCAGAGGCAATCCCCATCACCAGAGCCGCGGCAAACAGCGCATGACGAAACGTTTTCATGGAATCCTCCATCAACTTTAAATGTTATGGCAAACTCGGATACCTTCATGTCTATCAGAGGCTCCCAGCACAGGCAAGTAGAAAAAAGGCGAAAGAGAAACTCTTTCGCCTTTTACTAAAGCTGTCTATGCGAGCAGCACAAGAGGACTTGGCTTACACGCAGCCGGTGGGCTTGGGCAGGCCGGCCATCTTGCAGGCGCCCTTACCGGGGCCGGAGGGGAACAGTTCGTAGATTTCCTTCAGCTTGTAGCCGGTGTTCTTGGACATGATACGCACCATGGGGGCGATACCATTCTTCTTGTAGTAGTCCTGCAGGAAATCAATAACCTTATGATGATCGGCGGTCAGTTCCGGAATACCTTCGGATTCCTTCACGAATTCCAGCCATTCAGGGCACCAGTCTTCGAAGCGAAGCAGGAAACCGTCTTCATCGACTTCAAAGGTCTTTCCCTGGAAAGAAACTTCAGCCATGCGCGTCCTCCTTGGACATGTTGGGACTGTGGGAAATTGCCTGCATCGAAACACAGGCTCACATACTTACAAAAAGGAAAAAAGAATGACGTTCCTTCTGTTCAGGACAGCCTGCCATAAACAGGTGGAAAAGACAAGTCCTGCATCCATTCTTTTTACCCTGACCGACGCCCTGCTCCTGAAAAAAGAAAGGCGTTCCGGAAAGAGTCCTTCCCGGCATACCGGTCGGAAAATGCCTTTTACAAGGTTTTGGGCCGGGACGCAAGAGCTTTCCCTGAGAAAAACGCTGCAAACCGGCCTTTTTCACCATGAAGGACATCCTCCCGGAAGATGCCCCGGCAAAAAAACGCCCTCAGACGCCTTTCCGGGAAGCCCCTTCCGGCAAGGGCTTTCCTTCCCTGCTCCGCTCTAGCGGGGCATGCAGCACTTCTTGTACTTCTTGCCGCTGCCGCAGGGGCACGGGTCGTTGCGGCCGACCTTGGGAGACTCGCGACGCACGGGCTGCCTGGCGTACACATTGCCTTCCACATAGAACCATTCACCGTCTTCCTTGCGGAAAAACGCGTCTTCGCGCAGTTCCTGCGGAACGTTCTGCACGCTGTAGTGAGCGCTGAACTTCACCTCGCCGGTGGTGTCGTTTTCACCGCCGTCGACGGTTTCCATGATTTCAAGACCTTCCCAGGTCATCATGGACGACCATTCCTTGATTTCATCGGCGGAAGCGTCTTCGCGGAACTGAGGATGGGTGGTGTCGGTAAGGTACTGATACTTGCCCAGGCAATGGGCCGTATAGCGGGAACGCATGAGGGCCTCAGCCGTAGGAGCCTTGGCCTTTCCTTCAATATACTGGCCACAGCAGGCGTCCAGCTCAAGGCCGGACCCACAGGGACAAAGACTCATAGATTTTTCCTCCAAAAAGGTTTGGGCGCAGTGTGCCCGCATTTTCCACAGAAGACAAGTCCGAACTGAGACAGAAAAAAGCCCGCCGGAGAGGGAAGCCGACGGGCGAGCGGTGTTGATGGAGTTTCAAAGGAATGTATCAAATAATATGCAAAATCCATGCCAAAATTAAGCATAAATATTTTCACCAATAAAACTAATATATTACAAAACAATCTCTTCGTTTACCTCGCTTTCATGAGGCAAAATGCGTATTTTTTTTTGAACATCGCATTTATGCGGGAGGAGCAGGTGACAGCCCATTAAAAAATTTTTGAACCCCACCCTGCCCCGATACGCTTTTCCACTCCGAAAGGCGGCGTATTTTCTCAAAAAAAGTGTTTCAACGCACTTCGGACCTCAAAAGAGGCCCCAAAAGACCGGTTTCGAGCTTCCCAGAAAAAGTCGATTTTCCCTCTCCCCCTTCTTCCCCCACACCCACACCCCAAAAAAAACCTCTCCGTGCTAGTCGTTGCAGCGTCTCTTTCTGTTGGGCCTTTCAAACAACTGAATCGCAGGGAAGCGGAC
>CALUPQ010000204.1 GCA_944322695.1 uncultured Mailhella sp.
AATGCCGCTGACGACACGCCTGTCATCGACTCTCGGAATGCCATGGGAACGAGGAAAGTAGCGTTTGATACGAGCAATCTGTTCATGAGAAAGATAAAAAAGTTCCTTCATGGCATCCTCCCTATACAGACAATAAGAACTTTTTACCCTTTTGGCAATTAATGAGTCCTGAGCCTAAAAAGTTCGGCAAACTCCCGCTGTCCGAATCTTTGGCTCCCGCGGTAAGCTATGCCCGCGACGGCTTTACCGTACAGCCCACGGTTGCTCAGTTCTGGAATCTGCGAGGCCCCATGTATATCGCGCAGAAGGATCCCCAGTTCCAGGGCTGGAAGGACACCTTCTCCAAAAACGGCAAGCTGCCCAAGGCCGGTGAACTCTGGAATCTGCCCGATCATGCCCGTACCCTTGAGCTTATCGGAAAAACCAATGCGGAAGCCTTTTACACCGGGGAAATAGCTAAGAAGATCGTAGAGTTCTCCAAGGCTACCGGCGGTTATATCACTGCTGAAGACCTCGCTGCCGTGGATCCCGAATGGGTGGAACCTCTCAGCGTCAACTACCACGGCTACGACGTATGGGAACTGCCCCCGAACGGTCAGGGAATTACTGCCCTCATGGCGTTGAATATTCTTAATGGTTACCACTTCGATCATCGTGGCCCCGAAACCTCCCATGTACAGATCGAAGTCATGAAGCTGGCGTTTGCCGACACGTTGAAGTATGTTGCCGACCCCCGGGTGAATAAAGTTCCCGTAAAGGAAATGCTCTCCACCGACTACGCCGCAAAGAGACGTGCCCTCATCACCGACAAGGCTCAGCAGCCTGTGGCCGGCGACTTCAGACAGAGCGGTACCGTGTACCTGTGCACCGCCGACGGCGAAGGCAACATGGTGTCCTTCATTCAGAGCAACTACGGCGGTTTCGGTTCCGGCGTGGTGGTGCCCGGCACCGGCATTTCTCTGAACAACCGCGGATGCAGCTTCTCTCTTGATCCCAAGCATCCCAATGCCGTGGCTCCTGAAAAGCGTCCCTACAACACCATCATCCCCGGCTTCGTCACCAAGGACGGCAAAGCGGTCGGTCCCTTCGGCGTCATGGGTGGATTCATGCAGCCTCAGGGGCATGTACAGGTTCTCATGAACTGCATCGACTTCGGCATGAACCCCCAGCAGGCTCTTGATGCTCCCCGCTGGCAGTGGACCAAAGACAAGAAGGTCGTGGTGGAAGGCAACTTCCCCGTGGAGGATCTCCGCAAGCTGGAACGCATGGGGCACGAAATCAGCTATGATACTCTGGCCGGTGACTTCGGTCGAGGCGAAATTATCTGGCGCATGGAAGACGGCACCCTCGCAGGCGGTACGGAATCTCGTACAGACGGATGTGTGGCTACTTGGTAATCATTTTTAGAATGCCACGAGTCTCATGTGGCCGTGTCTGAAACGGACATGTCCATATTCTAACGAACGCTTTTTTCTGATAGACACGCGGGAAAGGGGTGCCGGTGATCCGGTGCCCCTTACTTTTTATTAATCAAGGCCTGTTCTCCCCAGCTTGACAATAAATAAAGAGAAGTTAGAATGTCGACATTCGATTATGAAAGTTTTTATTATTAACCTTCCAACCAAAGGATAGGTCCATGGACGTAAAAGTCATCTCCACGACTGCGGCACCCGCCGCGATTGGCCCCTACTCTCAGGGAATTCTCACTGGAAATATGGCTTTCCTTTCCGGTCAGCTGGGAATTGACCCCTCCACCGGAAAGCTCGCCGAAGGCGGCGTGAAAGCCCAGGCCGAGCAGTCTCTGAAAAACATCAAGGCCCTTCTCGACTCCATTGAAGCAACACCCGCGAACATTGTGAAAACGACGATTTATCTTGTGGATATGGCCGACTTCGCCTCTGTGAACGAAATATACGCCAAGTTCTTCGATGGAACCTATCCCGCGCGTTCCTGTGTCGCCGTTCATCAGTTGCCTATGAACGGGCAGGTGGAAATCGAGGTGACGGTTGTCCGTTAGTGGTCTTAAAAGGCAATGGGTACCCGTATAGTCACATACTTCACAAAATGTGACGAGCGGGCATCTTCAAGGATACTTTCCCAGGAGAATTGAGAATGGCAAAGAAATTAGGTCTCCCGGCCCAGATGGCAATCGGTATGGTTCTCGGCATCATCGCCGGCGCTGTTGGACCTTCCATGGGGATTGATACAAGCTGGTTCAAGCCGCTTGGTGATCTCTTTCTGACCCTCATCCGCATGGTCGTTGTGCCTCTGGTATTCACCACCCTCATCGCCGGCGCCGCCAGTGTCGCCGATGTCAAAGAACTTGGTCGAGTCGCGACGAAAACGCTCGTCTACTATCTCGTCACGACGACCGTGGCCGTCATCATCGGCCTTATCTTGGCCAACTTCCTGCGCCCCGGCATGGGGCTCGCTCTGTCCACGGAAAATCTTCAGGTGAAGGATGTCGCCGCTCCTCCTCTGATCAAGGTTCTGCTCGACATCGTGCCTCTGAATCCCATCGATGCGCTGGCCTCCGGCAACATGCTTCAGATCATCTTCTTCGCTATTCTGTTCGGCTTCGCCCTGAGTGCCCTCGGCGAACGCGGCAAACCTGCCTTCCAGTTCTTTGACGCATGCGCCGAAGTCATGATCAAGGTGACCACCATCGTCATGAAGTATGCCCCCATTGGCGTGTTCGGCCTCATGGCGGTAACGGTGTCCAGCCACGGTCTGTCCGTGCTTCTGCCGCTCATCAAGCTGGTGGCCGTCATGTACCTGGCCAGCTTTATCCAGATCATGGTCGTGTACATGCCCTGCGCCAAATTCGCCGGTCATGGACCTCTCGACTTCCTCAAAGGCCTGTCCGAACCTCTCATGATAGCCTTCTCCACCTGCTCCAGCGCTGCGGCCCTTTCGGCCAACCTGCTCAGTGTGCAGAAGATGGGTGCCTCCAAGTCCGTTTCCAGCTTCTCCATCCCGCTCGGCAACACCATCAACATGGACGGTGCTGCCATCTACATGGGCGTTGCGGCCATCTTCGCTGCTGACGTGTACGGTATCCCCATGCCCATAGACAAGCAGCTCACTGTCATTCTGCTGGCCGTGCTTGCCTCCATCGGTTCCATGGGTGTTCCCGGTGCCGCCCTCATCATGATCACCATGGTGTTCACGCAGGTTGGTATTCCGCTGGAAGCCATTGCCCTCATCGCTGGCGTTGACCGTGTCCTCGATATGGCCCGCACGCCCATCAACGTTCTTGGCGACGCCACCGGTGCCCTGTTTGTCACTCAGCTGGAGAAGAACGCCGGACATCAAATATCCTAAAATTCAGAAGGAGGTCTCATGGTTCAGCGTTTTTCAGATCATCGTCCGGTACCACGCCCCATAGGAATTGTGGGAGGACTTGGCCCATTTGCCGGATACGATCTTCTTCGAAAGATATTCCGGTGGACCAAGGCCAGCGTCGATCAAGATCACCTGCCCATCATGCTCCACTCCTTCCCGGGATGGATACCGGAACGTCCCGCCTATCTTCTGGGGCAGACGAAGGAGAATCCCGGCGAAGATATCGGGAGCATCATGGTGCAGCTTGCCCGGAACGGAGCAAAAGTCATCGGCATGCCC
>CALUPQ010000205.1 GCA_944322695.1 uncultured Mailhella sp.
GCACAGACTGCCGCGCTCCAGCAAACAGTTCACAGCCAGCGTCGCATACTGGTTTTCCAGAAGCCGCTTCGCAGTGCGGGGCATTTCACCTGCAAAAACAGGAACAAAGACAAGACTCATGAAACGCTCCCGTGATACCGGCGGACGTGTTCGCTTATGGCTGAGTCCACGGCACGGCTCACAACATCCGCATTCATGGAAAGGGAACAGGTAACATTTGCGGAACCGTCAAACGTCACGCTCCCGGCCGCATCACCTTCAAAGGTAATCTTCATGGGGATACGCAGCTTCTGCGCCTGCTTTGCCGTCACACTTTCCATGACGGCCTCGGCAAGACTGCCGTCCGCCGCACGTTCAACATCCGCCCGCTTCCACGCCTGCCACTCGCCGTTTTCCGTTATCCGGAACTGCAGCTGCATGTTTTCCGTAATGCGAATCTGAGCGGTTTCTCCGTTGCACTTGAAGGTCAGACCGAACAGCATTTCACCTATCCCCTCAGCTCAGGCGGCATCTGCATCCGAAGCTGCTCGCTTTCATAACTTTCCCGGCAATGCTCTTTTTCCCAGAAAAAAAACGCATCCACCAGTCTGCGCGGCCAGTGCCTCACCCCATCTCTGTCCCAGCGCCAGCATCGGGAAGACAGTGTCTCGTCAGGCCACCCGCAAAACAGCGCGTTCAAAAGCTGGTCAATGGCAATGAGCACGGCCTTGGCGTACGTCATGCGACAGCCTCTTCATCCGGCAAATGGTATTCCGGCACTATGGCGGCAACATCTTCAGCACTCTGCGCCAGTCCCAGCCTGTCTTCATACTTCTGCCTGAGCCCTGTGAGATATCCTGTCGCAACGGCAAAGGCATCCGCCTTGGCCAGAATGCGGGAAACAAGTTCGGCCTTGTCCATGCCTCGTCCGAGCGCAAGCGCGTCCACAAGTGGTGTGTCTGCACTCTGGTCGGCAGTCCAGGCACGAGCTTCGGCTTCCTGTTTATCGAAAGTCAAAAGTTCGTTGGAGGGATAGTCGGCAACCAGTGCAGATACGGCACAGTCGTAGGCCGCATTTATTTCCGCGAGCTTTGCAGCCTTCAGCTCATCAAGAGTCGGCTCATAAGGAGCCGGAGGCAGTTCCTCCGTCACCCTGTCGGGGTAGGCCTTGGCGTAGGCTTCCACCTCCGCATAAAGGGCATCGAACTCCGCATGGATGCCCGCAGGCACGGTTTCATCTTCAGGATGAGGTACGGTGTATGTTCCGTTCTCTATAACGTAGGCCTTCGTTTCAGTACGATATATGATATTTCCAAAATTGGTCATTATGCTATCCTTATAGCCATAGCATCTGTAAGACTTTCTCCGGGATAACTAGGGATAGAACCTCCAGATACAATACTATATTTAGTCGCACTGGAGCCACTACCTCTTGCTGCACATACCCATCGCCCGTAATTAGGGGTTCTAAAACTAAAATTTCCAGTTACGCCTTCTGCCGTTTTTCCAGCAGTACCAGCCGCGGTCTGTGCAGTCTGTGCAGTCGAAAGCGCAGATTTTGCCGTGTTCTGGGCATTATTGGCTGCCGTATTGGCACTGTTCGCGGTGTTTTGTGCCGCTCTCGCGGCTGAAGCAGCACTATCCGCCGTCCTTTTGGCTGTGTCTGCCGTGCTCTGTGCCGTACTTGCCGCAGACTCCGCACTGACCGCTTTGTCATAGGCCGTCTTCACAGCCTTGCTGCTGGCTGCTGTCGTGCTGGACGTGCTGTCCACCGCATCGGAAATACCGAGCGTGGTATCCACATCGCCGACCAGCTCATAGGAAGAGCCGTCGTAAACAAAGGCATAAGTCCGGTTGGCCGCAAGGAACCCTGCGCTCACTGCCGCATTGCGGTACTGAATGGCCTTGGCTCCCGTGCCGTTCACATCAAGCGTAGGGTTCGTCGCCGTGTTCGTGACAGTGAATCGTACAAAGACGACCGCGCCGGTCACCAGAGTGAACCCGGTAAGTGCCACTGTTTTGGCCGCTGTGGCCGCCGCAGTCGAACAGGTCCCATAATGGGAAATGGCGGCAGAGCCGTTGAAGGAAACGCCGTCTATCGTTCTTGCCGTAGCCAGCTTCGTGGCCGTCCCGGCGTTGCCGGAAACGGATGTCGGTGCGGCAGGAAGCTTGATGGCCCGATTGACTGCGGCCGTCACTCTACCCTTGGCATCCACCGTTACCTGAGGCACGTTCACGCTTCCGCCGAATGCCAGCGTTGCCGCAGAGCTCGGGCCGTAGGAACCTTCCGAAACGCCGCTTTCTGCCAGAGCCACGGCTATACTTTTATTCGCAGAGCCGTCAAAACTGGTTGAGCCCGTCGCGTCGCCGGAAAGGGAAATCGTCCGTGCCGTGGTCAGCTTTGCAGCACTGTCCGCCTTGGTTGCGCTTGCGGCCTTTCCTCCGGCAGCCAGCGCCCCGATGTTGGCAGGCGTAATTTCCAGATTCTCCCGGGCGGCTTCTGCCGTTACAGCTCCGGTTCCGCCCTTGGCTATGGGCACCGCACTCGTCAAATCACTCGGAGAATGCGTATGCGCTTTCGGAGTCCGCGCATCGGAAAGTCTCGAATCGTTTCCCTGACACACGGTATTAGCCGCCGTGCCGTAGGGAATAATCGTCCCCAGAATCTTCGTTCCCGTACCGAAAACGGACTTCCTCAGATTTTCAATACGTTGCAGGAGAGGAGGCATTGCCATTACTGAACCCTCACAAGAATTTCATAGTCTGTCGAAATAGACTGATGGAACTGGATGACGGCAGATTCCTTTCCGGTCGTTCCCACTTCTTTGTAGGCACAGGTCTCCATGTCTGTGCCTCCCGCGCACAGCACCCCATCGAGAAAAACCTGCAGCCTGCCGGAGCCCACGACATAGGCAGGGACCGCATAATCGACGCCTGCGGCTATCGCCGCATCTCTTGTTCCGGAAGGAGAAGACTGAACGGCGGCATTCTTCATTTTTGTCGCAAGGGAAACGTTTGCGCTTCCATTAAAGGAAACGCTGCCCGTCACATCCCCGGTAAGCGCTATGGTTCTTGCCGTGGCCAGTTTGGTGGCCGACCCCGCATTGCCAGAAACGGATGTCTGCGCAGGATGCACATGGTCTTCTCTCGCGTACCTTGAGGATGTACCCGTCGCCGCTGTGCCGGCCGCCTTCGGTGTGACCGTCGCCGCCGTATATGTCGTATTCTTGGACGAGATGGTCAGCGTTCTGGTCGTCTCATCTGCCGTCAGCGTCACGTTGCTTCCCGCCTCCAGCGTGAGAGTATCGACTTTCGCGCCGGCCGACATGGTGGTCTCGCCCACAGCAACCTTTCCAAACGCATTCTGATTGACCTCCGCACCGGAGGCCACCCCATTGAGCTTCTTCTTGTCGCCGGAGGACATCAGGCCTGCACTTGCCGTCGTTGCTTCGGCAATCTCAAGCAGCGTGTCTTCACCGGTTCCGTTTTTGCGGCTGATTTTCAGTCCCATACCTTTGTTCCCGAGGAGAAGGAGCCTGCGCTCCCTCTCCTGTGTTTGGCTGCCTAGGTTCAGGACTCATTAAATATAAAAGATGACAATGGCAGCGAGACAAATAGCCGAAAAGAACGTGTGGGCACAACGGTCATAACGCATGGCTATTCTGCGCCAATCCTTGAGTCGGCCGAACA
>CALUPQ010000206.1 GCA_944322695.1 uncultured Mailhella sp.
TGTTCGGCCGACTCAAGGATTGGCGCAGAATAGCCATGCGTTATGACCGTTGTGCCCACACGTTCTTTTCGGCTATTTGTCTCGCTGCCATTGTCATCTTTTATATTTAATGAGTCCTGAACCTAAACTCAAATACAAAGTCGCTATATTTTTTTTCATTCCTACTGTCCTCACGCCAAAGTAAATAATCAACATAGTTAAATACAATATGCGGCGTGTTTACACCCAGTGCGTAGATGCCATTATTACAAACTCCAAAGAAGTTTTTCTTGACGGCATCAATGGCGATGTTCTCTGAAATTTCGTCGAGTCGGGTTATCTCGTTGTTTTTTATGCACTTACAGTTGTTTTTAGAAAGCCAAATAAGTAACGTTGTAATCCAATGCATTACCTTTGGAGAATTATAAGAAACGCGCAGCGCAGACTGTATCATAATGTTTGTCTTGTTTTGCAAATCATTTGTCTTCTCCCACTCGCCTTTTTTAGTGAACTTGGAATTTTTGTAATACGGCTTCTTTCTTGATTGCTGACCAGAAACGTGGAGACTTTTTAGGCTCCACTCCCCGTCAATACTATCATTCGCATACTCTCTCTTAATGATATACTTATCAAAAAGAAATCTAGTCCTTAGCAGGCAAACGATAAAGGTACGAGAAAAATTCTCTTTGTCATCAGTAACTTTGCCTTTCGCAGACACACCTTTGGATACTACTCTTTTAAAAGCATCAAGAAGCTTCTTATCATCAAGAAGATCATCGACAATTCTTACTTCTTCATTCTCATGCCTAAGTCTATTGAGACTTATATATACTTTTAGAGTGTGCAATAGAAAAAATGAAAATTCTATAACGCTTTCGAAGCGTACACGAATATCACCATCAACATAACCTTCATCATCTTCAACATAGAAGTCTTTATTGATTAAATCGCAAATGCAATGCCCGGTCGTCTCCCCCCATTGATTCATTAATATTTTTATACTTATGCCAACTATTCGGTGGCATATCGTTCCAGCCAGAGCCAAAGATTGAGTCTCTAACTGCATTATTTTTGCTGGTGAAGTGCATCTGGACGTAGCCAGCCATATCGCTACACGCATCCCAGATTTTAGCGAATATGTCTTTTTCGGCATTGTTACTGAGATAGCTCATGAGTTTTGCTTTCAAAATATCGTGCTGCTCTAACTGCTCGCCTCTTGTGTTCATTATTTCAAAGTAACGGTTTAGATCCGTGTTTTCTGGCACCTCAATTCTGTAAACAACTACTTTTTCAAGTTTTTTGATAAAAGCATCTTTATCAAAATCAGCACGGTTCAACTCTTGAGATAATATCTTTATTCCTTGTTTGATGCCTGGTTCAATCCTGTCCATATCTAATTTGCTGCGATTTTCAACGATTACTTCCTCGATATTTCTCAACGTATAGTTTGACTTTTCTCGGCAGGCAAAAGTAAGCGTCGGTTTTACTTTTAGCCCAAGACAATTTAAAAGAAGATATAAGGAAGTAAGACGTTGCTGCCCATCAATAACCTCATATCGACCATTTTGCTTTGATACAATCAAAGACCCAATATAGTAATTTGCGTCTTCAGCGACATCGTTTATATCCTCGACTAATTGCGAGAGCTGCTTCTCTTCCCAAGCATAGGCTCGCTGGTACAGAGGAATAATATATTCTATGTCAGTATCGAAAATATTATTGCTATCATCAACGATATGAAGTTCATTTACTAAACTACTCATTGCGCCCCTCCTTTTTTGTAATTTCTATTAGTGTTTTGTGCAGTTCATTCCATTTTTTGTTGTCCGTATTAGGACGTAATTTTATCTGCAAACTGGATATTTCATGATGCATACGAGCAAGGCTAATCTTTGAAAACATACTGATCGTATTTGAATATTTTGAATTTTCATCGCCGATAGCATATTTATTTACGCTGTCGAATCCCAAATTCTCCATATCTACACGGAGCATGAATGCCCAAAAGAATAATTTTTTAACAGCCATTGGTTCAAAATTATGAAACTTATCGTAATAACAAAGAAGCGCACAGTAAAATAGGTTTTTAGCGTATCCAAATCCGGCGGAGCCAAACTTCACCTTATCCATATCCTCTGGGTATTTGATGTCTTTACCTCCACAGAGGACACTTTTGATTTCTTTGAAATCAGTATTATTGCATATCTCAGTTTTAATATCTCTCAAAAGATACATATAATGATCAACCATTTCAAAAAAATCATTTCCAGCTACAAATGGCTCTGTAATCTGGAAATAGGGCATGGCCTTACTCACACGTCGTGCATAAGAATAGGTTGACCCTTCCGCAACCCCCTTATAAGTGTCGATTTCTTTAGCTGTGAACGGCTTACTTTTATTCCCTCTACTCCAATTCCATATTGGAAATAAGTACAAATCGAATAGTTCCTTAATCTTCTTAGTATCTTTTGCTTCCCATTTTGTAACGGCGTGCTCCATCTCATAGGGATATTGTTTCATCTCTCGGAGATGATATGCTTTCAAAAGGTCGTGAGGATCTAATGCCTTTCCTCTTGTATTCTGAGAATCGAAAAGTTGAAAAGCTTCAGTCACATTATCCACGCAAACGACAACAACTTCTAAAATGTTTTCAAGAGCATGTATAAATTCTTTTTTTAAATCATTTATATTAGCATGTTTTAGCTAGAACCACTCCACAATAAAATTATAGTTACAATGAATATTATTCTGTGTAATTTTACTTGTAAATTCATTTTTAAGTATATTACATTCAAAGTTTGGATCAATAAATTTCTTTAACAGCACCAAAGAAATAATTCTTTGTTGTCCGTCGACGATATCGTAAGTGTCATTCTTTGTTTTATGCAATATAATTGTACCTATACGATACTTAAACTCAGTTCTGTAACTATATGCATCATTGATAGCGTTCGTAATATCAAGAAATAAATCCTCAATATTTTGAATATTCCACTTGTACGATCTCTGATAGTTGGGAATATTCAAATTCATACCAAGCAATTCGTTTACGCTTTTTATCTCAGCCATGTCTTATTTCACCTCGTTTCAGTAGTTGAAGCAATTTCATTTAATCTTTCTAACCATTTTTTGATGCTGCCATCTTTGAAAAATTCAAGCAGTGCTCCATCACAGAAACGCTCTGCACGCACAGCACCCATAATCAATGCCATAACGCATTGACCGTCTAAAGCGGAAACATTTGCTACGCTCATGGACTTTGAACCCCATTTTATTCCGTTTTTTTCTAAAATTTCACCGTAGCGTGACAATTCAAATTCTTTATTTTTATTGTTAAAATCATACACATCTTCTATAAAATGATGCACTATTTCCGAATAATCTACAAAAGGCATCTGAATCGGGAACTCTGGCGTTCCATCGTTTTCACGGTCAATAACCCATGTCCCGATATTATCATCCAACAGAGGAAGATATTTGATTAGGCTTTCAAATTTATTCATCGTCTTCCTCCTCGTGTTCGTCCATAGTTGTGACAGACAGATCAGTTCGTCCGCAAACTCGTCTTTACCGGCAGAAGAGGTCAACTCTGCCTGGGGTCCTCGGGATCAATTAATAATAAATCCATAGTGCAGGATGGACGAGATATCCTTTTCAGGAGTGGGCTTTTCAAGTCGAATTGTCAATCGGCGAATCAGTGAGAGTGCCGACCTTCGTACATAACATGGATTTTCCCTCGGACTCGCCCCCTCCTGTTTCCCGGGATAATGTCCGCTTCGAGGGTATCTCGATGGTAGCGAGTTGCACGGCCCAGAACAAGGTCTTATTGTTGTGAAACACACTCTTTTGCCGATTGCTTATTCTTGAAAATATCTTTTTGATCCATAAATTTCATCAAAATATTACTCCCTTAGATAAAACAAAACGGAAGGAATATTCTTCCTCCCGTCAAATGATGCTGCCTACGGTTTAGCCCGAATCAGATAGCGTACACTCTTGTTTCTCGGTCGGAACTCATTTGCGGTATGCGCGCTTCCCCAAGATCGGGAGGCATCAAAGTTCAGATACACGTTGCCGTATGTTCCTCCGGTACATCGGGTTCTCCAGCTTCTGGCTCCTGTTCCATAAAAGGCTCCAGTCAGATCGACCAATCCCCCAAAAACACCGGCGTCATCTCTTCGAGCGAACGAGCCAGTGATATTGCGGCCCGCATCCTCTTGAATGACTCCCAATGCGGCAGACGCTCCTCCTGAACCACGAAGGAAGAATCCTCTGTAGTCAGGGACTGCACTGCCTGCGACAGCGTACAATTCGGGGTAGTTTGCAGAGGAAATGCTCTGGCCGTTGCACTCCAGCCATTTTCCTTCTGCCCATCCTTCGGGATTGCCGGAAAACGGCCATTGGATGACGGTTCCCACGGGAACACTTCCTCCTGCCGGGGCTACGGCTGTAACCGAAGGCGGCGAAAATGAGCTGCTGTCTGCCGCTTCTGCGGGACAAATGGAAAGCGCCGTAACGGATGTTGCGGTAATCAGAATTGTCAGTAATCGGATGATTTACCTCCTGTTTGGTTAAGGTTTTGCTCGAATAAGATTCCTCACTGTATATGCGGCGGGCTGAACTGTGGAACTACGCCCATAGATCGCGTTGCTGTTGGCCGCGTTGAAGGTGAAGCGGATGGGATTGCCGCCATGAAGCTGATGGTCTCTCGTTCCCTGATCAGTGGCGGTCGCCCCTCGGAAAGCACCCTTTGCCAAGCTGGGATAAAGCACATGGTCAGTTGAAACGAACTCACCTGTGATGTTAGGCAGGCCGGCGTTGCGATACGCTCCGGGAGACGAATTGACGCCCCACGGAACTCGTTCATTCAGATTCGGCACAGAAGAGAAGCCCAGCGAGGCAAGTTCAGGATAGGATGCCGAAGACACAGACTGCCCATTGCAGGCAAGCCATTTGCCCTCCGACCAACCTTCAGGATTGCTTGAGGCAGGCCAGATGATAATTGTCCCGACAGGAACGGCTCCGTTTTTAGGTGCGGTAGAGGTAACGGAAGGAGGAGAGAAAGAACAGCTGTCCCCCGCCGAAGCAGGGGACAGACTGGAAAAGATCATTGTGATGATGGTTAGGATTGAAAAAAAGAGGCGTTTCGTCATTGGGTTATAGGTGAATACACGGGTTAGGGTTTTGAACGGATAAGAAAACGAGTCGTAAGGGCTGGCGGCTGTACGGTGGTCACACCATCCTTATAGATACTGCTGGAAGAACTGGCAGAGAAATTCATCTGGGACGGGCCGCCCGAAGAACTGCTTGTGCCATAAATTCTGTAGCTTGCCGTCCCGCTTGAGGAGAAGCTTCCCGACGTGCTTCTAATGCATCCTATGAGATGCTTGTTGTCCTTTAGCTGGAAAGCGCCCGTTATGTTCGGCAAACTTGCTGTCTTAACAGTTCTGGGGGATGTATCTCCCCAGAGAGTTCGATTCCTGAAGTCCGGGACAGAACTATACCCAAGAGCATAGAGTTCAGGATACGCAGATGAAGTAATGGCTTGGCCATTACACTCGAGCCATTTGCCTTCGCTCCATCCATCGGGATGCGAAGCAAAAGGCCATGTGATGACCGTGCCGACCGGAACCGCGCCACCGGAAGGAGCAACCGCAGAGACACTGACAGGCGTAAAACTGCTGCTGTCTCCTGCATGGCATGGCACGATACAGCTCAAGAGCAGGCTGACCAGCAGACAGAACGAAAGAGACCATTTCTTCATACGGAGATCCTCACATCAGTTAGAAGTTGCATGAGGAAGCCAAGGCAGAGCCAAGGGCCGAACGCGAAGGGAGAATTGGTTTTTCGGGTGAGTATGGCAAAGAGAAAGGCAGAGATGACGGCGCAGAGCTGAATAAGCGGCACAGCTTGAAAGCCTGACAATGCTCCCAGCATAGCCATGAGCTTAGCGTCTCCATAGCCAAGACCATCTTTACCTCGGAGTTCCATGACCTTGGCGACAAACCAGAAGCCGCCGTATCCCATGCCTGCGCCCAGAAGTACGTCATACCATCCATGTCCCAAGAGAAAGACGCTGGCGGTAATGGCCAAGGCAGTTCCAGACAGCGTGAATTTGTTCGGCAGAAGCATGACTCTGGCGTCTATGCCGGACAGCACGATGAGCAGGCCACTGAACATAGCGTATATGAGGAACTCGCCACTGAAGCCGAACTTCCAGTACAAGAGTCCATAGACGAGCGCGGTTACGGCCTCGATGCACGGATACTGCGGACTGATAGGCCGTCCGCAGTATCGGCATCGACCTTTGAGCAGGAGGTAGCTCAGGAGAGGAATCAGATCATACCACGCCAGCTTGTGTTCACAATAAGGGCAATGGGACGGAGGCCAAGCCACAGACTCGCCTGAGAGATAACGGCAGATGCAGACGTTATAGAAGCTCCCGAAGACAAGACCGTAGGCGGCAGCCACAAGAATTTCCATGACGCTCTCCTACTGACAGGTGGCAAAGACCATGACCTTGCCGTAGTTCGCGGCGGGGTACGTCCATGTGCCGTCCTGCGTGTTCATAACGCGCAGATGCACCTGCCACTGGGTGTCGGATACGGAGGTCGCCCATGCCTGCATAGCCGCCAGAGGAGGCGACGATGCCCCGGTGGCCGCCATGACGGGAGCCACATAGATATGAGGCGACAGCCCTGTAGCCGTGCCGCAGGAAGGCTTGGTTATCTTCTGTCCATGCGTAGCGATAGTGGCATTTTTCATGGGCATGGAATTCTTGGAATCGCTGACAAGGGCGAGCTGGGAGTTCCGGCAGATGTAAAGCCCCTGCGTTTTGTCGAGAAAGAGCTTGCCTTCATTGGCGGCAGTACAGGTTTCCCCGGCCTGCACGGTTCGGGAAACGTACTGGACGCTTGCGACCTCGGTGATGCCGTGGCCAGTCATGTCCAGTTCAACCTCAAGACTGTTGTACTCAGGATGCCCGGGAACGGACTCACGATAGAGGTATTCCGTACCAAGGCTCTGAGCATCAAAGGCCGAATACATACCAAGATGGCCAGGGCCGGGAGAAGCGATACCTAGAGCCGCGAGGTCGAGGACATAGCCGCCCGCGATACCGTGAAGCGTACCAGCCGACTGCCCTGCCAAAGCTCCGGTCGGTATGAATCCGCCTGCCGCACCAAGGCGCATGGCCGCGCCGGGAACGACCAGCGAAGCGAAGTCATCGTCCTCGTGTTCGATTCCTCCCTCGGTAAGGATGATGGAATGAAGGACATCGCCATGCGGCTTGCGTATGTGGATTTCATAGCCCTGTCTCCATACGTTTTTGTCGGAGAAGCCTTCCGGCAGAAGGTTCTCGTCCAGAAGCTGTTCCACTGTCAGAACCGGGCCGGAGTTCGGAGTCGCTTGAGTGAGAAGCTGATGGTAATTCTGCTTCACATAGCGATTGACGCCCTCGTGGATGGTTTGCAGATGCTGGGCCGCCTGCGACTGGTTGAGGTTACGAAAAGCCCACTGTCCGAGCTGGGCTACTGCCACGGACAGGAGCGTGAAGACAAAGATGGCTCCAAGCGATTCAAGCAGTGTGAAGCCAGAGGAAAAATGACGGGCTTTCATTGGATACTCACGATGCTCACGACAGAGCCGGAAGGAATGGAGGCAGGAACGGAGACCGATCCGGGATACAGCACTCCGTTTCTGTTTTCTCCTACCAGCAGAGAACTGCCGAGAGCCTTTCGGATAGAAGCACCTTCTTCGCCGTCCGCGTTGCCGTAGATGTAGCAGTAGCCGCCGACAGTTCTGGCCTGCCACTGGCGCAGGAAGCGATAGCCCGGAGGCAGGTCGAGACTGGCGTTCGGGATAGTCGCTGGAGGCGTTTCTGTTCTAGGTTCAGGACTCATTAAATATAAAAGATGACAATGGCAGCGAGACAAATAGCCGAAAAGAACGTGTGGGCACAACGGTCATAACGCATGGCTATTCTGCGCCAATCCTTGAGTCGGCCGAACAT